>JAJYIL010000303.1 GCA_021790055.1 Bacteroidota bacterium | reverse complement strand
CTCCTTCATAATTCTCTCAACATACTTTCCCAGAACATCAAACTCAAGATTAACTGTACTGCCTACAGCCTTTGTAGAAAAGACGGTTTCTTTCCAGGTGTGAGGTATTATACCTACCGAAAAATTCTTCTCTCCAAGCTCAGCAACCGTCATGCTTACGCCATCAATTGCAACAGAGCCGACATAAATTAAATACTTCTTAAATCTTTTAGGGAATGAAATTGTTACGAAGTGGCTGCTTGATAATTCAAGCATCTTAATTATTTTTCCGGTAGTATCGACGTGTCCAAGGACAAAGTGTCCCCCTAAACGCTCATCGGCTTTTAGCGGTCGTTCGAGATTTACTCTATCATCAAGCTTTAATGATCCGAGGTTTGTCTTCTTCAAGGTTTCTTCGATTGCATCAACCGAAAATGAATTACGATTCTTCTTCACAACAGTTAGACAAACCCCATTTACACTTATGCTGCTTCCTATGGAAAGATCACTCATAACTTTTTTTGCATTAAATGTAAACTGATATCCTTCGCCGTTTTTCTTTTTACCAGTTAGTAATCCGGTTTCCTCAACTAAACCTGTAAACATGCTTTCCCTCTTGGAAATTATTAATTATGATTTTATTTGATTACAAAAATAAGCAACTGCAAGTATAAAATGGAATTGTGTGCATAACGTATTCCTATTTGACAAGCTCCACCATTAAGTCATCTCCATTTCGCTCAACGCTTTTAATTTGAACTTTAAGTGCTTGCTTTATTGTCTTGTTGCCTAAATTATCCACAGCAGAAAGACCTGTGCCTAAAATTTTAGGAGCTAGGAAAAGAAAAATGTTATCATATAAATTTTCCCTTATAATTGAAGTAAACATTTTGCTTCCGCCTTCAATAAGAAGAGAAGCAATTTTGTGCTTGCCAAGCTCCCTAAGTGCGCTCTTCAAATCAATCAAACCGTTTTCATTTTCCTTAATAAAAAGGATTTTAGCGCCGGAATTTTGAAGACGCTTTATCTTCCTTTCTTTAGTAGCACTTTTTTCGGAAGTCAATATTATCAAATTCCTATCGGTATTGCCGCTGAAAATTTTGTGGTTCAGATTTAAGCTTAAATTAGTATCTGCAATTATCCTTTTAGGATTCCTTCCTTCAACCAGCCTAACTGTAAGATTTGGATCATCCTTTTCCACAGTATTAGAGCCTATAAGCACAGCGTCATACTTTGAACGCAGCGTATGCACAATACGACGCGAGCTTATCGAAGTAATCCATTTGGAGTCGCGGTTCTGGTCGGCAATTTTGCCGTCAAGTGTCTGAGCAATTTTCAAAGTAACGTATGGAATTTTCTTTGTAATGTACTTAAAAAAAAACTTATTCAACTCAATACATTCTTTTTCAGATATGCCAACTTTTACCTCAATGCCTGCTTTCTTCAGCGCCTTAATTCCTTTACCGCTTACAAGGGGATTCATATCGCGAGTACCGATAACTACTTTTTTAATTTTATTCTCAATTATTTTTTCAACGCATGGGGGTGTTTTTCCATAATGGCTGCACGGTTCAAGATTGACATATAAAGTCGCGCCCTCAATATTTTCAATCGAAGAATTTATAGCATTAATCTCGGCATGGTTTTTACCGTATTCTTCATGGAAGCCTGCACCGATAATCTTGTTGTTCTTTACAATAACACATCCTACCAACGGGTTGGGGCTAACCTTACCCATCCCCTTCTTGGCAATTTCGATAGCAAGCTGTATGTATGATTCGTCGGTTAACGGCATAGCCCTCCAAAGCTGATATTATTTTATCGAAAGGATTTCAAATTCCAGCATCCCTGCCGGAGCTTTTACGTTTACTTTTTGCCCGGCTTTACTGCCCATTAAACCTTGACCGACCGGCGAAGTAACTGAAATTTTACCGGCTTGAAAGTCTGCTTCCTCCGGCGAAACAAGTGTATACTCAAAAACCTTTTGAGTTTTCATATTCTTTATCTTAACAACAGATAAAATATGCGCCTCGCCCTCAGAAAATTGTGAAGGATCTATTAACCTGGCGCGAGACAAGATATTCTCCAATTTGCTAATCCTTAATTCAAACAAACCTTGTTCCTCTTTTGCAGCATCGTATTCCGCATTTTCAGACAGATCACCATGAGCCCTTGCTTCGGCTATCTTTGCTGCTATTTCTTTCCTGCCGTTTGTCTTCATGTCCTGGAGCTCCTTTTCAAGTTCCATTAATCTTTCTTTTGTGAGATAAACAAAATTCGTGTCTGACATAATAGGTAACTCTTTTTTTGTTGTTTGAGATTTAAAAAAAATTGCCACCGTCCCGGTATCCGGCACAGTGGCATAAGAAAATTAAGTAATTTAATGACAGATGTCAAGAAGAGTTTTAATTATTTACTCAACTGTTTATCATTATGGTTGAAAACCACACCAAAATAAAACAGATTATACATAATAAGATTTCATTTAAAGTATTCTAAGGGTAATTTATCTTTACAAATCCCTTAGTGTTCTGCAAAACAAAATCTTCAGCCTCATAAAAATGATTGAATTTAAGTAGTTTTTTTTTATAACAGAATTTTAACAGATAAGATTTGATGACAATAAAAAACTCATCCTTATCGGTTCTGTAAAGCTTTAACGATTTACTTCCCTCCCGAATTGCAAATATTAACTTTGTATTTGTAAGTAAATCCTCAGATTTTTTTCTTTTCTTATTAGCTTGACTCATGACTATAAATATTTACTTAAAGAATCATTTCATAATGATCATCTTCTTAGTATTCGAATAATTACCTGCGGTAAGCTTATAAAAATATATTCCGCTGCCCAAACTACCCGTATTAAAGTTCACATTATGAATACCCGCCTTCCTGTTCTCATCAAGTAATGTTGCCACCTCTTTACCTAAAATATTATAGACTTTTAGATGGACATGATTATCGCCAGCCAATTTAAAATTGATTACCGTTGAAGGATTAAAGGGATTAGGATAATTTTGTTCAAGTATATATCCTGGTGGAACATTTAACTTAACCTCAATTTTGGAGGAATACTTAAATGATCCGTCATTATCGATTTGTTTAAGCCTGTAATAACACTCCCCATTCCTAAGATCGCTTTCACCTATATCGAACAAAGGATCTACAAAAGAATACAGCTTAGTAGAATTTGAATTCCCATGCCCGCAGACAAAACCGATCTTCACCCATTGACTGTTGTCGAATGACGACTGACTATTTTCATCCTCGTTCTGTTTATCCCCCATCCCATTCACCTTACTGATTACTTTTCTATCTATCTCTAATCCATAGTTGTTTATTTCCGTGGCAGTAGACCAATTAAGATATACTTTATTAGAAATTAATTTGCCGGTAAATGAAATAAGTTCGACAGGGACTGGATTGTTAGCATCGCTTACCGTCCATTCTGAAAATGAAGTAGTATTTATAGTAATTGATCTCGTTGAACTTGCATTTTGTAAAGCACCCACAGTATTCCATGTAATACCATTGTCTTCACTTTTCCAAACCTGAGCAGTAGTTAAATCTTTAGAATTATCGTCCGAAGAAATCCAGGAGAGAGTCAAATCCCTTCCTGAAAGAGGAGGATTAGATGAGACAATTGTCCACTTTTTTGCGATGCCTGTCTTAGAATTATCAGCCGGACTAGTGACAATTCCGGCGGTACCGGAAACTCTTGTAACAATAACATCTCCCAAATCATCTTCACCTGCGCTAATGTTCACTCCGATCCCGCCGAAATCAGAAGAACTTGTTCCTATACTTCTAGTAGTCGTAAGATTTCCAATCAAGTAGCTTCCGGCATCCTCACCTGAGATTGTTCCAGTTGGACCTAATGTTAGAGTATTGGAGCCTGTATTTAGGCTGCCACCAGAAAAATGTACAGTACCGTTAATTGTAAATGATGAACCGGAACCTATATCAACATTAGAGCTAAGTCCAACAGTTCTTCCAGAATCAATTGTAATCACATCTGCATTTTCGCCTGTTCCAGAACCTAAAGTCAGAGTTCCCGAGTTAATTAAAATATCTCCAGATGCTTTACCATCATTGGTGAAATTAAGAGTACCACGTGCCGAACCTGTTGAAAAATTTCCACCATCTATAATCAGTCCACCACCTAAATTCAGAATTGCTGTTCCACTGGTGCCTGCAATTTTAAATGTACCTGATCGGATAGTTAAATCACCCAAGACATTAAAGGTTTTTCCAGAGCCAATAGATTTAGTACCATTGGAAAAATCAATTATTACACTCGGATGGTTTATGCTCCTTAGATTAATTGAATTATTTGTAAACCTTATAATACTATTTTTATCCCAACTTCCAATTGAAACACTTCCCCAACCAGTATGGTCTACTTGATATTCTGCCCCACTTTCCAAATCAAGAGTTATATGATGATTAAATAATTTGGTTGATATTTTACCACCTGTCTTAATTAATACTTTAGAATTAGAACCAGTAACGTTCCATTCGCCGCTTGCTGTAATTGAATGTCCGCTTTGAACAACAAAAACCTGATTTGCATCTGTGAAGTTAGCTGGATTATCTCCGGTACCATCTGTATTTGTCCACCAGCTAGATGTTTCATTAACAATACTGGTTGTTGTGGAATAGTAATTGACGGTTTGAGCAACAATTTCTTTAGGAGAAAATGAAATAGAAATCAGAATAAAGAAAAATATAGTAATACATCTCTCCTTCTTTTTTTTGAACAAGGTGAGGATATATTTTAAAAAATATAAGCGGCGAAAATATTCAAAAACAATTAAAGAAATTATTAATAAAATACTAAAAAACAGTGTAGAGTTTTTCATAACACCACCCTCCTATT
>JAJYIL010000302.1:1949-4860 GCA_021790055.1 Bacteroidota bacterium | reverse complement strand
ACGGTTGTCAAGATTCGATTCAATTAGAATTCCGATTGAACTATAATCAAATAATTCGCCGTTAAGCGGATAAATACCGAGCTTATTAGCAAGTCTTTCGCTTCCGAATATTTTAAAGGTATTCCTAAGTGATATCCAGAGATCATCAAGCTTTTCTTCAAAGAAGAAAATGTTGTCTGCAAGCTTTCTTATTCTTGTTATGCTGTAATAGTCATAATAAATATCGTGAAAGTAATTTTGCTTTTCATTCCGGTGGTTGGGATATATTAATTCTCTTTCTTCAAGCACCATCAAAAAGAGAACACGGTAAATAAATCTTAGAAGATTCTGAAAATACTTTTCATTAGATAACTGCTTGTTTCTAATTTTATCCTGCAGCTCAACATTTGAAGCATGCTTAAGAAATCCGTTTGCAATAAGCTTAATAGATTTCTCTACTGCGCTGCTTAGCTTATCTCTTATCCTTGCACCTGCTTCAAGTGAAAGTTGATGATACTGCTCTATAATTGATGATTCGCCTTCACCAAATCTTTGAGGCATCCTTGATGCATGAATAAGACGGTACATTATTGAGAACTCGGCAAAGAGGTCATCCTCAAGCATCTGGAATAGATCAAACTCAAGGTAAGTTAATCGGATTAGCTTTCCCGAATCTCTTAACAGCCTTAGCTGGTAACCATTAGTAACAATTCCGTAAACATGTTCTGTTATGTTAAGGTATTCTTGAACTAACGCGTGAGGAGATAATCTCGGACCGCCGGTTTCACGCCTTCTGTCCAGACTGTCGTTTACTCCGACTATATGAACCGGGAAGCCTTCAAGCTTTTGTTCGCGGTGGCTGATAGCAAATGAATTGCCGTTCACCTCTTCAGCCTTTGCAATAGAAAGATTGTAACCCAAAAATTCCAGTAAAGGCATTATCCAGAATTTTCGTGTCTCAGTTGTACCGGAATCGTCTTCAGTTAATCTTTCAATTCTTCTCTTAAAAATGTTCCATTGGTCTTTAGCGTCAGCCCACGCTCTCCCAATTTCATCTTTAACACGTGTCCCTTTTTCAAATCCAAAGTCCTGCGGAAGCTGTCCGGATATATCATTCGTTTCAAGCCTGTCGATTATCTCCGGTGAGATTATTTGGCCTTCAATATGTATGGAAGAGGTTTTCACTATTTATTTTAGATTTTTAATTTCACTATTTTAATTTCACTGCCGCATTATTCATAAAAAAGAAATTGTTTATCATGCCTTTCATTTACTCCGTCATTACTCCGTCATACTCCGTCATTACTCCGTCATACTCCGTCATTACTCCGTCATTTTTGAAACGTCAACATTGTTCTTAATAGCATATTTACCTGTTGGATCATTAGTGGTCTTTCCGGTCCATTCTACTAAATGTTTAATCATATTAATGTTTCTATGCACAGTTTTAGGTGCAATACTTAGTTTTTCTGTTAACTCTGCGGTAGAAGCTTCACCTATTTCTGATAGAAATTCTAAAATTCTTTTCTGTGTTTTTGACAATTTCATTTGTTTAGTTACTTCTTCAACAATCCTCGGAAAAGTTATAATAAAACTTCCGCCTGCTTCTTTGAAATACGGCTCCTTAATTCCGGCTTCTTTGCATAATCTTACTATGCGGTTGGTCCCTGTTCCCCACTGCTCAATATATTTTATCATGTAAAAGCATCTCGCAATAGATTCATTGCGGGGGACAGATGGATGTTCTTTTTTAAGTTCCTCAATAGTAATATTATTTGGCAGTAATCCCGGATTCCATATTTCCAACCGGTCATCAAAAATTCTTACCTGTACATTGGCTGTACTCTCGTAATCCCTATGGCAAACAGCATTTATTATAGCTTCTCTTAAAGCATCTTTAGGAATTTCCCAGACATCTTCTCTTTCCGGCTTACCTTTAATTTGAACTGCGATATTCAAATGTTTTCTAATAAAATTAAGGACTGCCGGAACCTGCTCTATTATGGTTCCTCCAGTATCCTGCATATCAAGAAAATCTATCGGTTCATTTCCCTTAAACCTTGCACATCTAATGAGTGAGTTATAGAAATTAAATTGTGTATCCTTGGAAAATAAAAGAACAGCGGCGTTGGTTGGTTTCTTCCCCTTGAGCAGCTTTAATTTTTTTAGAATAACTTCAGTTAATTTGGAACCTTCAAGGGCGGTTTCTCTTTCTTCTTCATACTTCATTACAAATGTTTTAATCTTCTGAGCGGAAAGCTCTTTAAGATTTACCGAAGAAATTTCACTATCCCAGTATCTCGTCCTTTGTTCATTAATAAATGATCTGATTTTTTCGGCAGATGCCTTCTGGTTAGATCTTCCTACCCTGATATAGACTTTATCATTGACAAAGACCGGTTTGATAGGATATTCAGGAACAATTATCTCAATTACATCTTTAGAATCGATTTTAATGATGCTTATATCGGGAAATACTTTCGGATCAGTCTTTATCTTTATTTCTCCGGCAAGGTTTTCGACTGTATTCTTTCCAATGGTAACACCAATGACTTTTCCGGCTGGGTCAATTCCGATTAATATCTTCCCTCCTTTTTTATTTGAAAAAGCGGATATGCTCTCCAAAATTTCTACTCTTTCTGAAAGTGAAGTTTTTAATTCGAGTATCTCCGATTCAATAAATGCTTTTCTTTTAGACATTACTTTATATGAGGTATTAAAATATAAATTCCCAGAACATCAGGCGGCAATACTGGTTCCACTACTTTATATCTTCTGCCGCCTAACAATTTCCTAAATCTTTCATGTGCAGCAATTAATTTATCGGAACGTTCTTTTACTACTTCTTTTAGTATTGAACTTAGATTTTCCAGCTCACTTAATTCGCTCTCAATCATAGAGTTTTGTCTTTGAACTGATATGTCTTCAACGG
>JAJYIL010000302.1:0-1939 GCA_021790055.1 Bacteroidota bacterium | reverse complement strand
ATCTCCGCCTGTTCTTGAGATAAATAAGAACGCTGAGTTAAGCTGCCTCTGTACCCCCAAAGAATCATTTCCTCAGCAACAATTTGTTTGGTACCGGCTCTTTCCGAGATAATATTTCTTACTCTAAGCTGGTAAATACAAGTCTTTTCATTTACTTTATTTGTAATAATCGCAGCGGTACGGGCTATTACTTTTTGACCGTTCCCTGTTAAGGCATTGTTAAGCAAATATTGACTAAGCTGCTCTACAAACGGATGATTCCTTCCTACATATTCGTAGCCTTCCGGAGTGGGAGACATAAATGTAATCTTAACTTCATCTTTCTTTTTAAAGATGGACTTAAATACGAATGGTAGATTGGTGGTATAAAGAAGATAACCTTCCCTGTATGGTTTGATTTGAGCGCCTAATTGCAAAACCGAATCCATTACAAAATTCTTTACCGCTTCGGGGTTACCGATTGCTTCATCCACTTCTTTCAGATCCTGCTCAATCTCATCTATTTTAATTGAATGCTGGGCAAAAACGCTTCTGGTAATCTTATCTCTTTCAGCAGCTTTTTCATAAGCATTTGTAACCTGAATAGATTTATCATGAATTTCTGTCGAGTATAAGTCTAGTTCCAACTGGTTATCTATCTTAACAGCATTGGGACTGAGAATGACCGCATTGAGCAAGCTGTCCATCAAACTCTGGCTGTCTTCCGGGAATGGTACTGATATACCCGTTTGCTTTCTAATCTGTCTAGCCTTCATTAAAAGAACATTTAGGACTGCAGAGTCAATTGGGTTATCTTTTCCCCAAAGCATATAAGCCTTAACTTTTTCTTTAGTTTGACCAAACCTGTCTACTCTCCCTTCCCGCTGCTCAAGCCTGTTTGGATTCCAAGGCAGATCATAATGAAGGACAGCATTAAAATGTTTTTGAAGATTAATTCCTTCACTCAGACAGTCTGTTGCAATCAGCAGCTTTCTATTTGATGATTCTCCAAATTCATCTATCTTAGCTTTCCTCTCTTCATCGACCATCTCGCCGGTAATAACCAGCAATTCCGTATTTTTATGAATCTTGTCTTTGAAATATTCACCAAGATATTTTGCCGTTGGAATGAAGCGGCAGAATATAATTGGATTGAATCCTTCTTTAATCCATTGAGTAATTATTTTTAGAGCTTCATCAGCCTTATTATCTTTTATGTTCTCTAACTTCGATGCTATTTCAGAAAGAAGCTTTGATTCATTCGATCTAAGCTCAATCTTTTCAATCAAATTAACCGGAGCGGCATCTGATTCTGTTTCATCACTGTCGGCAACCGGGTTGCTTATCTCAATCTGTTCTTCCGGTTCATCACTTAGCTTTTGAGCCTTACGGGACAGCATTTCAATACCCGCAGCCGGGCTTGACATTACACCTCTTAATAAGGAAAGGATTGCAAAGTATTTAAACTTTTTCCTCGAGCTTTGCTGAAGATCTGAAGTATCTACTGACCTGGTAAATTCCAGAAGCTCCTTAAATATTTCCTTATACTCCGGTGATAATAAATATGCAATCTCTCCTTGTTCACGCTCGGGAAAGAAAGTCTTTTCATACCATTGCTCTACATCAGCACGTCTTCTTATTATGATGTGTTCGGCTACTTCTTTTCGTATTTCATAAGCTGAATTTACAATATCTATATTTTCATAATCAGTATTAAGTAATCCAAGTAATGATTGAAATTCATTTTGCTTTCCGCTGTGCGGGGTTGCGGTCAACAATAAAAGATGCTGGTCTTTTTTCTTGGCAATTTCTTGTACCAGATAATACCTTTGCTGCTGCTTAGGATTAGCTCCGCTTGGTTTTGCACAGGTATGTGCTTCATCTACTATTATTAGCTCCGGACAATCCATTAAGAAAAGACTTCTTCTTTTGTCCGATTTAATAAAGTCAATTGATACTA
>JAJYIL010000301.1 GCA_021790055.1 Bacteroidota bacterium | reverse complement strand
GGAGAATATTGTCCTTTGGTTAATCCGTAAATTCTATTGTTGAATAAAATAATGTTCAAGTCGATGTTCCTTCTGCATGCATGAATAAAATGGTTGCCGCCAATGCTCAGCAAATCGCCGTCGCCGGTTGCAACCCAAACGCTAAGCTTGGGATTATTCAGCTTAACACCGGTTGCAATTGCCGGTGCTCTGCCGTGAATGCTATGGAAGCCGTACGTATTCATATAATACGGAAATCGGGAGGAACAGCCAATTCCCGATACCCAGACAACATTTTCCTTTTCTTCTACAATTTCCGGAAAGGTTCTTTGCACCTGCGCCAGTATTGAATAATCACCGCATCCCGGGCACCATCTTACATCCTGCGATGAGGTAAAATCTTTTAAAGTTAATTTTGGATGATTATGCGTTATAATAGCTTCTTTATCTTCTCTCATATCAATTCTCCAATCACGGAAATAATTTTATTTTCAATCTCAGTCGTTTTGAAAGGGATACCCTGTATCTTATTAAATGATTCAACTTCAATAAGAAATTCACTTTTCAAAAATCTTGCAAGCTGTCCCATATTAAGTTCCGGACAAATTATCCTTTTATATTTCTTCAGAACTTCTCCGGTATTTTTCGGGAAAGGATTCAGATATTTGAAATGCGCCTGTGCAATCTTAATTCCTTTCTGCCGGAGTCTTGTTACTGCTTCAGTAATTGAGCCGTAAGTTCCTCCCCAGCCGACAACGAGAATGTTCGAATCTTGGTCGCCGGTAACCTCAAGATCAGGAATATCGTTTTCAATATTCTTAACTTTCTGAGCACGCAGCCTTACCATGAACTCGTGATTTTCCGGTTCATAACTTACATTGCCTGAAATGTTCGATTTCTCTAATCCGCCGATGCGATGTTCAAGTCCAGGTGTTCCGGGCACAGCCCATGGTCGTGCAAAGTTTTCATCTCTTAAATACGGTGCAAAGCCTTCCTTTTCTTTTCTAAATTTAACATTGATTTCCGGAATGCTTTCCGGCTCCGGAATCAGCCACGGCTCCGAGCCATTGGCAATGTAACCATCGGACAAAAGCATAACCGGTACCATGTACTTTGTTGCGATTCTCGCGGCTTCAATTGCCATATAGAAGCAATCAGCCGGAGTTGAAGCCGCAATTACAACAACAGGAGCTTCACCGTTCCTTCCGAAAATTGCCTGCTGTAAATCCGATTGCTCAGTTTTTGTCGGCAGCCCCGTACTTGGTCCGCCGCGCTGAACATCAATAATAATCAGCGGAAGCTCAGTCATAACAGCAAGTCCAATCGCTTCAGTTTTTAATGCAACACCTGGACCGCTTGTAGTTGTAATTGCCAGCGCGCCGCTGAATGAAGCTCCAATTGCAGCACTTACCGCAGCTATCTCATCTTCAGCCTGGAAGGTTCTCACTCCAAAATTTTTATGCTTGCTTAATTCATGCAGAATATCGGAAGCCGGCGTTATAGGATATGAACCGAGAAACAACGGCAATCCGGTTTTAACAGATGCAGTGATGAATCCGTAAGCAAGCGCTTCGTTACCAGAAATATTTCTGTAAGTTCCTTTCGGAAGCTTTGCCGGTTCAACATGATATCTTACGGTAAAAAGCTCGGTATTGTCGCCATAATAATATCCAGCCAGCAAAGCCTTTTCATTTGCTGAGGCAAGTATTGGGGAATCTTTAAACTTACCTTTTATCCATTCGATTGTCGGTTCAAGCGGACGGCTGTATAGCCAGTACATTAAACCGAGTGCAAAGAAGTTTTTGCTGCGTGCAATTTCCTTCGCAGTTAATCCGCTGTCCTCAAGTGCAGTCGAAGTAAGTTTTGCAAGAGGAACCTGAACAACTTCAAAACCTTCAAGCGAATCATCTTCAAGCGGGTTATTTTCGTACCCGGCTAATTTTAAATTCTTTGCATCGAATGAATTTATGTTCGCAATAATCGTTGCCCCCGGCTTCAAGTCTTTTAAATTGACTTTGAGCGCGGCAGGGTTCATTGCAACCAAAACATCCGGTGAATCGCCGGGAGTTTGAATATCGCTGTTGCTGAAGTGAAGCTGAAATCCGCTTACGCCGTAAGTTGTTCCCGCGGGTGCACGTATTTCTGCAGGGTAATCAGGCAGGGTACTTAAATCATTTCCAACCAATGCAGTAGTATTTGTAAATTGAGTTCCGGTTAGCTGCATGCCGTCGCCTGAATCTCCGGCGAATCTTACTGTAACTTCATTTAATCCTAATATCTCTTTGCCCATAAAAATTTATTCTTTTATAGTTTTATCTTAACTCTACTCAAATATCTCTAAATCCATTACAAAAAATGGATTCTTACTTAATATAGTCTAAAAAATTATATGCTAGAAAATGAATGTTGAAAATTGCGAGTTGAGTATTGAATATTGAATGTTCAACTTTCAATTCTCAATTAGCTTTAATTCAAAAATATAAATCACTCCGCATGGAATAATTGCGTAAACTGCTTTATTCCAATACTCCATTATTCCAGGAGCTTGTATAGCAAGAGTTATTACATTTTCCAAGAGATGTTCCGCAAGCTCTTGAATTGATACTGTAAACTTATAAAAATTAAATTTAATTTTTGTAGCAGAAAGCAATGGGAGAATTAGAGAATTGGCTTTCGATTTCCGATAATTGATACACGATTTAACAAAATGAAAAAGGACTCGCATTAACGAGTCCTTTCATAGAGATAAGTAAATTGAAATATTCTTTTGCTAGTTAACAGACCATGTATTTCCGTTGAACAAAACTTTTTCCAGGTCGCCTTCCCCTTTCATCTTTTTTACTTGCGCAACCTGATCTTCAATTTCTCCATCGAGGGTTGGCATGTTTATTTGTCTAAATACTCCAACCGGTGTTGGCATATTCGGATTATCGGTCATGTGTGCAAGCATAGTTGCAATCAGAAAGCTCTCGTCATGCTCATCATGAACAACTATATCTTCAATACGATGCTTCCCTTCTCCAATCTCCACAACTTCCGGCTTGCCGTTAGTTAAGACGATTCCCTTATCTTTATTTATTCCGAAGATCATCGGCTTGCCGTGCTCAAGATAAAGTACATTATCGTCTCTTGTTTTTTTATCAGTCAGCTTATCGAAGGCTCCGTCATTATAGATTACGCAGTTCTGGAAGATTTCAAGAAATGCAGCGCCTTTGTGTTCCGCAACTCTTTTTATCATTGCCTGCAGATGCTTTGCATCGCCGTCCAATGCTCTTCCGACAAATGTTGCACCTGCACCGAGAGCAAGCGCCGACGGGTTAAAAGGATTGTCCACACTTCCGTAGGGAGAAGTTTTTGTTTTCTTTCCTTTTTCAGAAGTCGGTGAGTACTGTCCTTTCGTCAACCCGTAAATTCTATTATTAAAGAGAAGGATTTTCAGATCGATATTCTTTCTGCACGCGTGGATAAAATGGTTACCGCCGATGCTAAGCAAATCGCCGTCGCCTGCAGCAACCCAAACAGAAAGCTCAGGTCTCGCAACTTTAACTCCGGTTGCAATTGCAGGAGCTCTACCGTGAATTGTATGATAGCCGTAGGTGTTCATATAATACGGAAAGCGGGAAGAACAACCGATGCCTGAAATCCAAACAATGTTTTCCTTCTTTACTCCAATCATATCCGGGAAAGACCTTTGAACCTGCGCGAGGATTGAATAATCACCGCAGCCCGGGCACCATCTTACATCCTGGTCGCTTGCAAAATCTTTTGCAGTTAATTTTATCTCTTTAACTTCAATTCCATTATCGCCCATTGCTATTTGCCTCCAAGCATTTCAATTATTTTATTTTCAATATCCGAAACCCTAAACGGTAATCCTCTTACAACGTTAAACTGTTCAACCGGAATTAAGTATTCGCTTCGAATCAGTTTTGCTAATTGTCCAAGATTAATTTCCGGGATTAAAATCTTTTTAAAAGATTTAAGAACCTTCTCAGTATTTGCAGGGAAAGGATTTAAATATTTAAGATGAGCTTGAGATACTTTATAACCTTCTTCTCTTGCTTTAATTACCGCTTCTTTAATTGCGCCAAAAGTTCCGCCCCAGCCAAGTACAAGTAACTCGCCGGACTGTTCGCCATCGACATCAAGTAAAGGGATATCATTAGCAATTCCTTTAACTTTCTTTTCTCTCAGCTTTATCATCAAATCATGATTGTCGGGATCATAGCTTACATTGCCGGTGATGTTTGCTTTTTCAAGTCCGCCGACTCTATGTTCCAATCCGGGCGTTCCGGGCTTTACCCAGGGACGAGCAAGATTTTCATCTCTCAAATAAGGAGCGAATCCTTCTTTCTCAGTTCTAAACTTAACTGGAATTTCGGGCAGTTCACTTGCATGAGGAACTTTCCACGGCTCAGAACCATTGCCGAGATAACCGTCGGTTAAAAGAATAACCGGCGTCATAAATTTGATTGCAATTCTCGCAGCTTCCAGAGCCATGTTAAAGCAATCGCTCGGAGTAGAAGCCGCAACTACCGCAACCGGCGATTCACCATTTCTACCATAAACTGCCTGCAGTAAATCTGCCTGCTCTGTTTTAGTTGGAAGTCCTGTACTTGGTCCGCCTCGCTGAACATCAACTATAACAATAGGAAGCTCGGTTATAACGGCAAGTCCGATTGCTTCGGTCTTCAAAGCAAGTCCGGGACCGCTTGTTGTTGTAAGCGCAAGATTACCGGCATAAGCAGCGCCGATAGCCGATGTAATTCCTGCAATCTCATCTTCTGCCTGAAAAGTCTTTACACCAAAATTTTTATAATAGCTTAGGTATTGAAGAATTTCCGAAGCAGGAGTAATAGGATAAGAACCTAAGAAAAGAGGAAGTCCG
>JAJYIL010000300.1 GCA_021790055.1 Bacteroidota bacterium | reverse complement strand
AATTATTCATAAAAAAAGATTAAGAGCTAATTAACTTGTAATAAGTTTTTAGTAAAATATACAAGCCTAGCCCATGGCTCAAGGATGACAGCCCCGATAGTCATCGAGGTAGACTGTTTTCGCATTCGGCATCGTTGTTCGGGGCGGGCGGGTGTAAAGCCACTTTGCAATTTATTTGGGTTACCTATATTATGACGCAACGACTTTTTTTTCATTCTTCCACGGTTACATTAATTTTGGCGCAATACGCACCGTTATATGCACAATATTGTTTCTAAATTTACTTCCTAAAATTTGGTATCTTTAACAAAGAAAAATCAAATAGGTAAAAAAGTGAACTCAAAGCACTTGATAATAAATGGCGATTCTAGATATATGGGCGAACTAAATGATGAATCTGTTCATTTAATAATCACATCTCCACCATATTGGCAATTAAAAGATTATGGAGCTGAAGATCAGATTGGTTTTAATGATAGCTATGAAAGTTATATAAACAATCTTAATCTTGTTTGGAAAGAATCTTTTCGTGTTCTTCATAAAGGATGTCGTTTGTGTATTAATATTGGCGATCAATTTGCTCGTTCAGTTTATTATGGGAGATACAAAGTAATCCCCATACGAACTGAAATAATAAAGTTCTGCGAGACGATTGGTTTTGATTATATGGGTGCTATTATTTGGCAAAAGGTTACAACTACAAATACAACTGGTGGTGCAACCGTTATGGGATCCTTCCCCTATCCGCGTAATGGAATTCTAAAGTTAGACTACGAGTTTATTTTAATTTTCAAAAAAAATGGAATTGCGCCAAAAGTATTTAAAGAAAACAAAGAACTTTCCAAGATTACTACTGAAGAATGGAATACATATTTTCAAGGTCATTGGAATTTTGGAGGCGCAAAACAAGATAGGCATATTGCAATGTTCCCCGAAGAACTTCCAAAACGACTGATTAAAATGTTTTCATTTGTCGGCGATACAATTCTTGATCCATTTCTCGGAAGTGGAACTACTTCTTTAGCAGCTAAGAACTTAAATCGAAATTCTGTAGGTTATGAAATCAATCCTGAGTTTATTCCCAACATCAAAGAAAAGCTTTCAATTACCGAGAATAAAATATTTGAAGAACATTCATATGAATTTGTCAAGCAAGGAAATATTCAAGTAGATTTCCAAAAAGAAATTGAAGACCAACCATTCATTTTTAGAGACCCCCATAAACTTGATAAAAAAATTGACGTTAAGAAACTTCAGTTCGGCTCAAAGCTCGATAATAATGGTAGCAAGAGAGAGGAATATTATTCTGTAAAAGAAATAATTAGCCCAGAATTATTAAAGTTAAGTAATGATTTGATTATAAGGTTAATTGGAGTAAAAGAAAATGTTGAAGTAAACGGAAAAGCAAGGGAATTTCTAATTAATAAGACGAGAGGGCAAAAAGTATATTTGAAATACGATGAACAAAAGTATGATGATAAAGACCAATTGCTTTGCTATCTCTATTTACAAAATAAAACTTTTATTAATGCACATCTTATCAAAGAAAAGTTATCTCTTGTTGATACTGCTATCAATTTTAAATACAAAAATAAATTTCTTCATTTGTTCGAGAATAATAATGGCTAAAGAATGGATTCTAAATAGTGTAATGAATCGTTTCCAACTGAACTTTAAACGTAACGTTGGTCCGACTTCAGAATCTATTAGAAAATGTGCGCCTAAAACCGTTGAGGAATGGGAAGAATACTATTTTAAAAATGTTAAAAGCAAAGACCACATTACTAAACTTGGGAAAAAGCTTTATGTAAAAATAACCGAAGTAGTCCAAGCTAAACTTGACGGTATTACTGAACAAGACTGTATTGAATATCTGATTAATCTAGTTATCCATCGCACTTTCGACGGATATATAACTGAAATAGAAACAATATATGGACAGCTTGAAAAGATTTTAGAAATAAAAATTGAACCTGCACCAGATGATTGGGATAGACTTTTTACCGTTGATTTTTTTATCTATTAAGAAATTTTTAGAACAAAGTATAAGGTTTCTATTCTTGAATTTTGGATTTGCGAAGAGTAATTTTTAATAGAAACTAAACAAAAACCTGATAATTATAGTGTTGTGGAAAATATGGAAACTGAAGATCAAAAAATGACTAATCTGCAACTGGAGTTAATGAAAATCTTGAGCTAACAATTAGATGAGAATCAGTTGAAAGAAATTAGATCAATTATTGCAAATTATTTTGCAGATAAGGCAACTGCACATGGTCTAAAGCTGTTTACCGGAAATACTATGAATTATAAAATAATAGATAATATTGAGCTTGAAGGAGTTAAAATATAGCTTGAAAAAAATTTTTAAGAATATGCCAACATGAAAAAAGTCAACTATCCAATTGATAAAAAAAAGTGGAGCCCAAGCTTAATACCGGGTGTTATTACGCTTATTTCAACTAATGGTTTAAAAGGTAATCCCAACATTGCGCCTAAAAGCCGGATCCAAATGGTTCCATTCGATCCATCCATACTTATATTCTCAGGCAGTAAAAATGGGACTACAGAAAAGAATATTAATAAAACAAATTGCTTTGGCGTTAATTTTATAGATTCATCTCTGGCATCAATTACATATAACTGTATTCAATGGTACGGCAGAGACAGGATAACCAAAGCCGGCTTAAGCTTGACAAAGGCAGAGAAAATAAACGCACCATTAATAAATGAGTGTAAGGCACACCTGGAATGCAAACTGGTTGATACTAAAGAAATCGGCAGCGGATACCCAAATTGAAACCATAATGCCGGAACACAAATAAGGCAAGGAGTAGATAATTTGGTTAACATCAATCAGATGTTAAATATACTTTGCCAGCAAAGGAAGGGATGGATAAACAGAACTTACAAAAAATTATCCCGGTTAACATACTTGAAATTTTAAATTTGCTTTTATATTATTAAGAGAAATTTTTAAGAATTTAATGGATTCCGGGAAAATTATTCAAGAGTTAACAACTTGTGCCCGGCAGAAATAATATTAGTTCTCGAAGCACTTTCCAAAAGCTAAAGTGAAACTGATACGGAAATTAATAAATATAAGAAAGAGGAAGTCGAAAAAAGATTCCGGGCTTTTATAAAAAGTAAACATATAAGCATACCTTATTAAAAAATAACAAAGAAATGGGATTAGACTATGAAACGAACCGACTATTTACTGCCGTTTATTCTTCAACTCGTGTTTCTGGTTGGGGTATATACCGACGAAAATCAAGCTGAAAAAAAATCAGCAAACGAACACTGGCTGCGTGTTTCGGGAGATCAAATTGTAAACGCAAATGGCGATACGGTTTATTTACGCGGCTTCGGATTGGGCGGGATGCTTCACATGGAAAACTTCATTGACGGCTATCCGGCTAATGAAGAATCCATGCGTGAAGGATTGAGGAAAGTATTGGGGGAAAGGAAATACAACCTTTACTTCGATACTTTTTATAAAAGCTATTTCACGGAACCGGATGCCAAGTACATTCACAGCCTTGGATTGAACCTGGTTCGCATTCCAATTAATTACCGTCTTTTTGAAGATGATATGAATCCGGGAGTAATTAAGGAAGAGGCTTTTGAATACCTTGACAAATTAATTGAGCTTTGTGCAAAGTACCGGATTTATACGATCATTGATATGCACGCGTTGCCGGGCAGTCAAAACCAGCATTGGCACAGCGACAATCCCACGCACGTAGCGGCGTTTTGGATATATAAGGAATTTCAGGACAGGGCAGTACACTTATGGGAAGCCATTGCAGAACACTATAAGGATCAGCCGTGGGTTGCAGGGTATGATCTGATAAATGAGCCTGCAGATCCATCCGGCGAAAAGCTTTTCCCATATTACAAGCGTCTGCGCGAAGCTATCCGGA
The DNA here is from genome assembly GCA_021790055.1 of Bacteroidota bacterium. Lineage (GTDB taxonomy): Bacteria > Bacteroidota > Ignavibacteria > Ignavibacteriales > Ignavibacteriaceae > FEN-1297. The sequence goes on along the minus strand of JAJYIL010000300.1, from coordinate 942 downwards.
AGATCGATCCGAAACATATACTGTTTCTTGAAGGCGACCGTTATGCAACTGACTTTAGCAAGTTCACAGAAGTGTGGGATAACGTTGTTTATACCAATCACGATTATGCCGCACCCGGATTTATCTTTGGCGGAGATTATCCCGGCTATACCCGGGGTAAGTATAGTGATAAAGATACTCTGGAAAAAGATTTCTTAAATAAAAGTGAATTTATGTTTCTGCACCATGTTCCTTTGTGGGTAGGCGAGTTTGGTCCTGTGTACACCGGCAATCCTGAAAAAGACGAAATGCGTTATCAGGTACTGAAGGATCAATTAGCATATTACAACAAATACAAAGTTAGCTGGTGCATCTGGCTCTATAAGGATTTGGGCTTGCAAGCCATTATTCATCAGAAAAACAACACGCCTTATATGAAGCTTGTTTCGTCGTTTTTAGCAAAGAAAGATTCACTCGGAGCCGATTCATGGGGCTCAATAGATAAAAATATCAGTCGGGTTATGAAGCCGCTGGAAGATCTATTTAACAGAGAATTCCCGGATTATGATCCTTTTCCAAAAGGTCAACAAGGAGAGATAGATTTACTGGTCAGGCATATATTAATAGCCCAGGCGCTTGTGCCGGAATATTGTAATTTGTTCAAAGGTAAGTCTGATGAAGAACTGGTATCGCTTGCCCAATCATTCCGTTTTGAAAATTATGTAAAGCGAAATAAGCTGGAAGAGATATTGACTGGCAGGGAAAAATAATCTGACTTTTATAGGATTTCAAAACCTCAAAGAGTGCATAATTTGAGCAGATAGGTGAGACTCATCCCAATTAAATCAGGATGAGCCTTACGTGAAAAAAACATTAACCGCCGAAGTATCTTAAGAACGGAACTGTCTTAGAAATAAAGAAAAGCAGCAAGCCGCCGATTAGCCAGATACCGAAAACAGTAAT
>JAJYIL010000299.1 GCA_021790055.1 Bacteroidota bacterium | reverse complement strand
AATCAAAATGAAATTATAGGGGAAGTACAAATCTTTGTTAATAGAAATCTTCTTTCATAGTTCTGTCTGGAAATTGAATTGCAACCCGGTGGGAAGAGTTTGAACATTATTCAAACCTACCGAAACATTCCACCCGACTTCCGCAGTTTGCCTCTTGTTGTAAGCTGCTGTTAAACGAGCCGCGTTAATTACGCTTATAATGCGGTTCAATATCAAAGCCCCGACAACAAACCTCAAGTTGTTGCGGGCTTGCTCGCTTGATGACCACAGGTTGCGGTAAGCTTTTCGTTCATTCTCAGTCTTCCAATTCCAATAGTAGGAGTTATCCCACATTTGATTAAAGCTTCCCTGAAGTGCCATAGCGTTGTTGTATTCGTCAAGGTTTGTATAAGCGCCGATTGTTGAATAATAATCCGAGCCTTTGTTTTGAGTGTTGACTCCGCCGGTTGAGGCAGCATAAGCGATGTACTGATTCTTCAGCCAACCGCTGTAGGTGCTCATTCCAAAGTAAATTCCCCACAAAGATCCTTCGGCGATTGTGAAATATTTCCCGCTTGAATATGAGTCTGCATAGAGTTCTCCCATCCCGGGAAGTATCGCAGAAAATAAAATCGCAAGCCCTACGCTTTTTTTTGAGCCTTCACCAGGAATAAAAGCAGATTTGTCAAAATCCTTTTCCGTCTTAATATCTTTAATTGAATTTTGAAGAGCTAAGATGTTTTGGCTTCCTACGCTTTGAGGCAAAACATAAGTTGATACAACGATGAGAGCAAAGAGAATTTTTTTCATATTTTTTTATTGCAAGTATAAGTGTTAACAAGCGATTAAGTCAATTGATTTTTCAGTCCCTTTAATTTCCCCGAAGCAAGCATCGTCGTTAACTTCCGAAATAACCACATCGGAAAACTTGTTTACAAGGCTATAATCAAAAGGTGTTTCTATTCTAATATAATTTGAAGAAAAGCCTCTCATCATCCCGTCAGCATTTTCAGCTTCAAACAATACTCTCAATTCTTTACCGGTTGATTCAGAATAGAAGGCATGTTTCTTTTTTGAGCTTAAGATTCTCAACATGTTTGTGTGCTTCCGTCTTTCGTTAACATCAATGGGATTGAGCATGTTGATTGCCTTTGTATCCGGTCTTTCAGAGTATGTAAATACATGAAGATATGAAACCGGGAGCTCTCTTAAAAATTTGTAAGTCTCTAAGAAATATTTTTCTGTTTCTCCCGGGAACCCGGTTATGACATCCACACCAATTCCAAGTTCCGGTATTCTTTCTTTTAGCTTGAATACCAGCTCCGAATAGTATGAAGCTTTGTATCTTCTTTGCATCAACTTCAAGATTTCCGGACTCCCGCTCTGAAGAGGAATATGGAAGTGCTTACACATCTTTTCGCTTTCAGCAGTTAGTTCCAATATTTCATCCGAAAGAAGATTGGGCTCGATAGAGCTAATGCGAATTCGGAAATCGCCGGGAACATTTATTATTTTTAAAAGAATCTGATAAAGACTGGTATCAAATGCTTTTCCGTAATCGCCGACATTCACACCGGTAAGAATAATTTCTTTATATCCCTTTTTAACAAGTGCAGTAAATTCTTTTATCAGCTCCTCCGGGTTCATGCTTCTGCTCTTTCCTCTTGCAAGAGGAATAGTGCAGAATGAGCATTTATAATCGCATCCATCCTGAATCTTAAAATAGGCTCGTGTCCGGCTGTCGGCATCGGTCGAATGGGCGGCTCCGAATTCATTCAACTGCTGTGTGGGGGAAACATAAATACAAGCAAGCTCATTTTTCTGAAAGCTGTCAATCAAAGAAAAGAGCTTGAGCTTTTCCTTGCTGCCAAGAACAACGTCGACGCCATCAATCTTAGAAATTTCTTCCGGTCGAAGCTGCGCATAGCAACCTGTTACCGCAACAAAAGCATCCGGATTTTTCCTAAGCACCCTGCGAACAAGCTGACGGCATTCCTTCTCGGCATTCTCCGTAACACTGCATGTATTGAAGATGTAAACATCAGCCTTCTCAGCCGGTGATTCGATAGACTTCCAGAAATCTACTACCTCATAGCCGTTCGATAAGAACTGGTTCCCAATGGTAGAAGTTTCGGAAAAATTCAGCTTACAGCCGATAGTATGTAACGCAACCTTGTTTGGCATTTTTGTTCGTTTAAAAATTTAAGAGCGGAGATAATCCCCGCTCTTTTAATCAAGCTATTTATTATATGCTAATTTGATTGTGCTTCCGGCGGAACCGGGGAGCCTTCATCCGGAACTTCGAAGATCGGGAAGTCGGAAGAATCGATCGCACCTGTTTCAGCAGTCTGAATCTCCTGTACAGATACTCTGTCAAATTTATGCTTATCAAGATAGGAACGAATCTCTTCTTCGGATTTGTCTTTCAATGCAGCAATTGCGCTGAGGACAATCTTCTTATTTTCTCTGTCGAACTCTATCACCTTGACGGGAATAACATCATCGACAGGAAAATGGTTTGCTACATTCTTAATCTTTGAAGTAGCCAGAAGTGTTGAAGGAACAAATCCATCAACATGCTCGGGAAGCTCAGCAATCAATCCTTTCTCGATTATTCTGACTACTTTACCCTCGGTAACAGTACCTACAGAATAAAGCCTTTCAAAATGAACCCAGGGATTTTCTTCAACCTGTTTATGTCCGAGAGAAATCTTTCTTTGTTCAACATCAACGTTAAGAACGATTACCTCCAGCTTTTCGCCTCTCTTAACTACCTCACCGGGATGGCGTATTTTCTTTGTCCAGGACAAATCCGAAATGTGAACCAAACCGTCGACACCGGGCTCAAGCTCAACAAATACTCCAAAGTTTGTAAGATTCCGCGCAATGCCGGTATGCCTTGAGCCAACTGGATATTTAGCCATCAAAGATTCCCATGGATCCGGCTCAAGCTGCTTGATGCCGAGCGAAATCTTTTTCTCTTCTTTATCGAGACTAAGGATGATTGCTTCAACAACCTGTCCCATCGAAACAACCTGCGATGGATGCTTGATGTGCTGCGTCCAGCTCATTTCGGAATTGTGTATCAAGCCTTCGATTCCTTTTTCAATCTCGATGAACGCACCGTAGTCTGTCAGCGAGACAACGCGACCCGAAACCTTATCGCCGATTTTAAATTTGTTATCGATATCTTCCCACGGATGCGGAAGCAGCTTCTTTAAGCTGAGAGAAATTCTCTTCTTCTCTTCATCGAAATCTGTAACGACAACTTTAATAACCTGGTCAAGCTTAACAACTTCGTTCGGATGATTTATTCTGCCCCAGCTCAAATCGGTAATATGAATTAAGCCGTCGACGCCGCCTAAATCAACGAACACTCCGAAGTCTGTAATCGCTTTAACTGTGCCTTCGAGGATTTGTCCTTTTTCAAGGCTGTTAAGTATTGCATCTCTCTGGTCGGCAATTTCTTCTTCAACTAAGACTTTATGTGAAACGACAACATTCTCGGTTGGAATATTTACTTTCACAACCTTAAAGTCCATAGTTTGCCCGACGAAAGCATCGAAATCGCGGATAGGTCTGATGTCGATTTGCGAGCCGGGAAGAAACGCTTCCATGCCCATTAAATCCACAACCATGCCGCCTTTGATTCTTTTAAGAATTTTACCTTGAATAATTTCACCGGTCTCGTGGGCTTTAACAACCTTAGCCCAAATTCTTAAGAAGTCCGCTCTCTGCTTGCTTAAAACCAGGTTGCCTTCCTGATCTTCTACGCTCTCAAGAACTACCTCAACGTCAGAACCGACTTTAATTTCCTCGCCTTCATAGAATTCGTTCTTCGGAATAGAGCCTTCGGACTTGAAGCCGACATCAAGTATAACATTGTCTCCCTGGATGCGGACAATTTTTCCTTTTATCAGCTCACCTTCTTTTACATCCTTAAAGGAATCGGAATAAATCTTTGCTAAAGCTAAAAATTCTTCCTGGGAATATTCTTCGTTGTTAAATTGTTTTTTTGCCTTCTCATAGTCATCTGTAGTTAAAACAATTTTTTTCGTTTCTTTTGTCTCTTCGGACATTAATCCTCCTAAATAACATTGTTCCTGCTGTCAATGCTTAAGCCGTCTAAAACATTAAAGCAGAATAAATTAGTTCAACATAATTGATTAATGACGGCTTTTTAAAATCACTTCTTCTCTTGAGCCTTTTTTATAAGATCAAGAATTATTTCAACTTGCTGCTCAATTGTAATTTTTGAAGTATCAACTTCAACCGCATCCAAAGCCTTTACCAGCGGACTTACATCTCGTGTCGAGTCAATTTTATCGCGCTGCCGGATGTTAATTTCAACCTCATTTAACGGAACATGAATTCCTTTTTCTTCAAATTCCTTTGTCCTTCTCTTCGCTCTTTCTTCGATGGAAGCATTAAGAAAGATTTTTACGTCGGCATTTGGAAGCACAACCGTGCCGATGTCCCTGCCTTCCATTACAACTCCGCCGTTTCTACTTGCATACTCCTGCTGCTTCTTAACCAATACCTCGCGAACTTCTTTTATCTTGCTAATCTCGCTTACATTACCATTCACTTCCGGCGTCCGAATTTTGTCAGTAATATCATTTCCATCCACCCATACGTGTGTAATCCCGTCAATAAATTTAAGACTTATGTCGGAATCTTTTGCAATTTCAATTGCGGCGTCGGTATTTTGAAGAACATTTTTCTCCATTGCCAGGTAAGTTACTGCACGGTACATAGCGCCCGTATCGATGTATAAATAGTTCAACTTCTGCGCGACAAGCTTGGCTGATGTACTCTTGCCGGAACCTGCCGGTCCGTCAATTGCAACTATTAATCTTTTTGGCATAGGAAACAAAAATAGGGAATATTTGTCTTTTTTTCAAAGTTTTTAAAAGTACTTCTTCA
>JAJYIL010000298.1 GCA_021790055.1 Bacteroidota bacterium | reverse complement strand
GGAGACTTAACCCGGATTTTGAAAGTGCTCTTTTAAAATCGTCCGAAAACTTTAGAAGCAGCTTTTCTTTTATAGAAAAAACAATGAGCGCGGATGCGGAGAAGGCATTCGAATTTACCAGAAATGAATTAAAGATTAATTCAACGGCGTTCGGGAAAATAGACGATGAACTGAAAGGTTATTTTCTTAAGTCTGTTGTTGAAGAAAGACTTAAAGTGCAGCTTGAGTTTAAGGATTATAAAAACATAATTCATCTGATGGATAAAGATCCAGGTAAAAGGATTAACCTATCAAATAATCTCACGGCATTTAGAGAACGGGATGGGATTATCTTAAGCTGGAAAAAGCCGGACGTAGAATCTAATCCGATAAATCTTTCTGCCGGAGATGAAATTAAAATTGATGAGAAAATTATATCGATAAACTTGGTAGATAAGAAACCGGGAAAATTTTTAGGAAATAAATTAAAAGAATATATTTCAGCGGACAAATTAGACGGAAGCTTTACTTTAAGAAGATGGAAAGCCGGGGATAGGTTCTTTCCTCTCGGATTCAAAGGCTCCAAGAAAATTTCGAATTTTTTGAATGAGCAAAAAATTCCATCATCAATAAAGAAAGAGCAGTTGGTCTTAACATACTTCGGACAAATTGTCTGGGTAGTCGGTTTAAGATTGGATGACCGCTTTAAAATTACTAATAATACAAAAAAGGTTTTTGAATTATGCCTGAAATAAGAATGGAAGCAGATATTAAAGAAAAAGTAGTAATAGGATCGGACGTTTTTGTTCCACTAATAAAAGAATCAAATCTCCAGAAAAGAATTATGGAGATGGGGAAAGAGATATCTGAAAATTACAAAGGTAAAGTTCCGGTTTTTATCGGTGTGCTTAACGGCGCATTTTTATTCCTTTCCGATCTAATAAAAAATGTTACGGTTGATTGTGAGATAGATTTCTTTAAGTTGTCAAGCTATGGCGACGAGAAAATTTCATCGGGCAAAGTTAAATTGATAAAAGAACTGAGCTGTGACGTCAGCGGGAGAGACATAATTATTGTCGAAGACATCGTGGATTCCGGTCTTTCAATGAAATTTATTGAAGATTTAATTGCGCCTCACAACCCGGCAAGTATGAGTGTGGTTTCGCTTCTTGTAAAGCCGAATAGTCTTAGATATAATGTAAAAATTGATTATATTGGCTTTAATATTCCGAGTAAATTTGTAATAGGATATGGATTAGATTATGCGCAGAAATATAGGAACCTAAGAAGTATCTATGTCCTTAGTGAATGACGGAGAGTGATATTAAAAATGGATAATAAATTAAATAAATTATATATGGCTGATAACAGCGAAAATAAACCTTCGGCAAAAGGTCCTAAGGGCGGCGGACCAAACAGACCGGACGAGAACTTTGATTGGTCGCGCATAATACGTATGGTGTTTGGCTGGGGCGCAGTGATTGTTGCCGCAGTAATTATTATGCAGTTGCTCAAATCCAATTCCGTCAATTATGCCGAGGTTTCATATCCTCAATATGAAAAGCTGCTGAACAATGATGATATACTTAAGGCTACAATAACTAAATCCGATGTAAATGATTATACTTTTAAGGGAGAATTAAAAGCCCAGGAAACCATAAATGTTGACGGCAAGGATGTAACGGTAAAATATATCTCGGTTTATATGCCTGAGCCTATAATCAAAGAACAGGAAACCTTGTGGCAGCAGAAAAATATCAATTACACTTTTAATAAAGAATCAAATGAATGGATGCAGATTTTACTCGGCTTCCTTCCGTGGGTTTTAATAATTGCAGTCTGGATAGTTATTATGCGAAGAATGCAAGGCGCGGGAGGCGGTACACGCGGAATCTTTTCGTTTGGAAAAAGCAAAGCGAAGCTGATTACCCAATCAGCACAGAGAATTACCTTCAGAGATGTTGCAGGCGCAGATGAAGCTAAGCTTGAGTTAAATGAAATAATCGAGTTCTTAAAAGAACCGACTAAGTTCCAAAAGCTTGGCGGTAAAATTCCTAGAGGAGTTCTCTTGCTTGGACCCCCTGGAACAGGGAAAACCCTTTTAGCCCGTGCAGTTGCAGGTGAAGCCGGCGTTCCTTTCTTCTCCATAAGCGGTGCGGACTTTGTCGAAATGTTTGTGGGCGTTGGCGCCAGCCGTGTAAGAGATCTTTTTGAGCAAGGCAAGAAGAATGCGCCTTGTATTATTTTTATTGATGAAATTGATGCTGTTGGCAGGCATCGCGGTGCTGGCTTAGGTGGCGGTCATGATGAACGCGAGCAGACTCTTAACCAGTTATTGGTTGAGATGGATGGATTTGAACAGAACAGCGGTGTTATTATTATTGCTGCAACTAACCGCCCGGATGTTCTTGATCCTGCATTATTGCGACCCGGAAGATTCGACAGACAGGTTGTTGTAGATCGTCCCGATGTTAAAGGTCGTGAAGGTATCTTAAAGGTTCATACGAGAAATATTCCGCTTGATACAAATGTTAATTTGGAAGTTTTGGCAAAAGGAACACCGGGCTTAGCGGGTGCTGAACTTGCCAATCTTGTTAATGAAGCTGCTCTTCTTGCGGCAAGAAAGAACAAGAAAAAAGTTGAGATGATAGACTTCGAGGAAGCTAAAGATAAAGTGATGATGGGAATGGAACGCAAGAGCATGATCATTTCCGAAGAAGAGAAGAAGACTACTGCATACCACGAGATTGGGCACGTACTGGTAGCGCGGATGCTGCCCGAAGCTGACCCGGTGCATAAGGTAACTATTATTCCCCGCGGAAGAGCGCTTGGTGTTACAAGTTATTTGCCGATAGATGAGAAGCATACTTATTCAAAAGAATACCTGGAAGCCATTATTACTTATGCATTAGGCGGACGCGCTGCTGAAAAAATTATATTTGACCATTACACCACCGGGGCAGGCAACGACATAGAAAAAGCAACCAACATTGCCCGCAAAATGGTTTGCGAATGGGGAATGAGTGAAAAGCTTGGTCCGTTAAGCTACGGCGCTAAAGAAGAAGAAATATTCTTAGGCAGAGAAATTCAAAGACACCGCGACTACAGCGAGCGTACTGCAATTGAGATTGATGATGAAGTAAGAAGAATCGTAAACTTGGCAATGGCTGGCGCAGAGAAAATTCTTACGGATAATATCGATCTGCTTCATAAGCTGTCTAAGGAATTACTGGAAAGAGAAATCCTGGATTCCGAAGAGATTGACAAGCTAATCCGCGGGGAAGCTCTTCCTCCTGTAAAGAAGGAGGGGAATAATGGCTCGGGTAATCCCGAGGAGTTACCGGAACACGTTAAGAAGCTTATGGAGCAGCGAAAGCAAGCAGCAGTCGAGCCGTCTAAAGCAGAAAATGTAGAAGGGAAAGAATTTACTCCAACAGATGGCTCCAATTGATCAAGGTACTATTAATTATAGAGATGAATTAGTAAGGAAGCTGATTCATCTCACTTCACTCTCAATACCAATCGTTTATTATTTTGTCCCGCGATCTGCCGCGATTATAATATTAAGTATCCTTTCGGCAGCGGCAATAATTTTAGATTTATCAAGATATTTTTATCCTCAGGTCGGGAAGGTTTTTTATTCCATCTTCGGCTTCCTTTTACGACGACATGAAGTTGATACACAAAAGAAAAACTTGAACGGCGCCACTTATGTTTTAATCTCTGCACTTATATGCGTGATATTCTTTCCTAAAATTTTTTTCATTACCGGCTTTGCGATATTGATTATCAGTGATTCTTCCGCAGCGCTTATCGGAAGGAAGTTCGGCAAGCACAAGTTTCTTGCGAAAAGCCTTGAAGGTACCCTGGCGTTTTTTATAAGCGCAAGTATTGTTGTTTTGTTTACGCCGAAGATAGCTAATCTTTCGACAGAATACTTGATAGGAATTATCGCGGCTGCAGTCGGTGCGATTGTGGAAAATATTTCCTTCGGCTTTGCGGATGACAACCTCTCTATTCCTATTTCAATTTGCCTTACAATGTGGGCTCTATATTTAGTAATGCTGCCGGGATTAAACCTCACACTTTCGAACGTACCGCGGTAGTATAAACTATTTTTCCAGCACTTCAGCCAAACCGTTCGGGAGGATGTAATCCGGGAAATCTTTTTTAATCTTTTTAATGTACAGCTTTGCGCGGTCTATCCGGTCAAACTGCATTTCATATAAAGCACGGCGCGCAAGCATAGCTCCAACAGCCTGTTCTATAAATTCGGTATAATGTGTCTGAACTTTCGGAAAGCGAATAGTGAAATTTGGATCGCCGGCGGGAATGTATTGGTTTCCTTTTACAACTTTAAACATTAGGACATCCGGTACTAATGTATAACCCAGGGGCAAAGCGAATTCTCCTTTCTGCATTTCATTCTCGAATAGCTCCGGCGCTATATAAAAATTTCTCTTTGTAATATTTGCTGCAACCAGACCCGTCATAATTCTTCTGTAAAAATATTCCAAAGTATTGGGATCATAATTTCCACCGCTTTCGAAAGGCGCCACGGCAGTTAAGAACCCGTTTACGTCCGGCATAATTCCATTCAAAAGATGCGGATGATCATTCTCTAATTGGTGATAATACCATGAGCGGCGTAAGAGTTCTTTATCGACAACCGTAACATCCGGTCTGTATTTTTCAACATATTGATAATACAGCGATGGAGAAACGAGATAATCCCACTCGTAGCTTAAGAGGATCGAATTCTTACTGCAATAGTTAAGAACGGCTTTGGTATAATCTTCGAATGTAAAGACGTCGCTTTGATTATCTTCATTAAAATTGAAATAAACCTGGACAAGGATAAAAACCGATATTAAAGCTACTGGAGTTGCATAAGGATGCCTGGAGTGTTTCAGCAAGGATAAAATCT
>JAJYIL010000297.1 GCA_021790055.1 Bacteroidota bacterium | reverse complement strand
TTTTTGGTTAGGCGATAGATGCAAAACAAAAAAAATAATAATTAATCATGTTACGCAAAAGTCGTAATCTTAATCGTAATCTTTCTCCTAATCGGATTAAAAATCCGAGTAAGATTACGATTAAGAGCAAGATTAAGATTTAAATGCGTGACATGAGTTAGTTCGTCAGCCTATCTGATTCCCAATCTTTCTTCCCAATATTTGGTGACAAAAATTTTATCTGGATCAAGTTTCTCCCTAATCGATAAAAATTCATTGAGTTTGGGATATTGCTGTTTAAGATAATCCGGATTTACCGGCATATATTTACCCCAATGGAACCGGCAGCTAATGTCCTTGTCGTTCATTAGCAAATTCCAGAACTGAGGATAGTAAACCTTAGCTGGATCGCCTTCGTTATATTTAAACCAAAATATGTCCACACGTATTACATCGCGGTTATAAGAAGGACTTAACCAAAAATTACTTTTCTTTGCAGCGTAAATTTCACATGAGAAAGAGCCCGTCGCCGGATAGCCGGTGGTGTTATAAAAGTCTCTCATTTTCTGCATAACCAACTGCGCCTTTTCAATCGGCATCCATATTTCTGTAAATTCTACCGGAACTAACCTGTCGTTTACCCGGTTATCCATCGGAAGACCGCCGTACCATATATCCCAGAATTTCTGCGCACCTTTTGGGTCTTTCTCTGCGTCTAACGGAACAAATTGTTTTAATATAAATGGAAGGATATGTTTTGGATACAGCCATCCGACTATTTTAAGAAATATTTTTGCGATGAAAGGAACCGCCTTAAGATTTTCTATCTTATTCCAGTTACCAACAACGGAATAAAATAAACCTCCGGCGGCTTCCTGCGGATACTCCGTTCCCCACATTTTTTGAAATTCCAAATACGGCTTCGGATGGAAGTCTTCCTTTGTCCCGGTTTGTTTATCATAATCGCCATACTTCATTTGGTGTGCTTCCCAAACGACCATTCTTTCCAACCCGTTCTGAGGCCACCACATTAATCTTGTATATTCTGTTTCGACTAAAAAATCTCTTAAACTTTTTTTACTTCCGGTGCCGTTGCCGAATAAATCTATTTTACAATCAGTGACGGTTGTAGTTGTTTCCTCTCCTTTTATATTAAATTTATCAACAAGGTTAAAAGTTACTTCGATAATTATTCCTAAAAGCCCAAGTGAAACGCCTGCAGCATAAAATAAATCTCCGCTTTCCTTTGTTAAAGTATAAGTATTCCCATTCCCATCAATGAGTTTTATTTCGGCAATCTGATCGCTGAATGCGTGCACTACAGAACCGCCGGCTGAACCAGTTGAAATAAATCCGCCTACTGTTTGATGAATTATTCCGCCCATATCCGGCACAGCAAGTCCTTCTGCATCGAGCTGATAGAACAGACTGTTTATTAAATTCGAAGTACCGGAAGGATCGTAAGGGTCTCTTCCCAAATGACATCCCGCCTGAACAGTAACTCTTCTTTTTGCCTTATCGATTTTCACTTCTCTCATTTTGTCAAGCATAATATCAATTCCATTTTCACTCTTTTGCCAATCTCTGCTTGTATATATTGCTTCTTTTACAGAATGAGCAGATCCTCTTACGCGAATTTTCTTCCCGGTTTCTTTAGCATAGAAAATTAAATTTCTAATTTCATCTTCACTTGAAGGATGATAAAAGCCATGTGAATCAGTAGAAAGATTGTTAATCATTTTATGCTCCATACTTATTTGATAGGTGATTTTTGCAAATTTATTTTTCCCGGCGGAATATTTTCTATTCTTTTCAATTCATCCAGTTCCCAGGTAAGATTTAGTTTGTCAAATATATTTTTAGCTTCCACGAAATATTTTTCCCCGCTTTTGTTTTTGACCGGATTAGCCGGATCGGAAAGGAACCTCCCGAATTCAATGCAGCATCTGCCTAATTCAGGAAGCGCCTCAAGGTGCCGTGCATTGGAAATACTATTTTGGAAATATTTAAATGCTTTGCGGTATTCTTTTCTGCACCAATAATAATTCCCGATAAATCTATTAACTTCAGGCTTAATTTCCGCAACTTTCTTTGAAACTTTTAAAGCATCCTTCACGCACTTACTAATTTCTTTTTCGAAAGTATTTTTTTCTTTCATAAGCGATTTATCGTTTAATCCGTCTTCATACAGATGGACGTAATAAAAAAGTTTATATGCAATAAAATAGGAAATCAGCATCGGCGTCAGCGAATCGGCTTCCTTTAATGCTTTCTCCGCTTTATCAAGCGAATCTTTTGCCGAAGGAAGATCATTTAATAGAATAAATGCTTTTGCTCTTTTACCGGATAATCCTACAATCCAGGAAATTAATCCGAGCTTTTCTGCAAGCTCGCATGATTTGTTAAAATAGCTTATAGACTTATGTATATTCCTTTTGCTTAATTCCAAATCTGCTTTGAACGAAAGCATATACAACTTGCCGTAGTCAAAATCATAAGTTTCGCTTATTTCATCTCCTTTATTGATAAGATATTCTGCGTATTCATATTCCCCCCGGCTAATAATTATATACAATGCCCAGCTAATCTGGTAAATGGCGCTAAATAAATCTCCCGCTCTTAGTTTAACATCAAGCAGCTTTTCATTTATTTTAGAAAAGCTTTTCCAGTTGCCGGTAAGGCAAATAAATATTGTGGCGTCGTGCCCGGTATTATAAACTTTATCTATCCTGCTCTGCTTGGCGATTGAATTTGCCTTCTCCAGAAATTTCTTTCCTAATGAAAAAGATAACCCGCTGTAAGTAAACAATGAGCTCGCATAAGAATAAGTTGAAAATCCCTCTTCGCCGCTCAGTTTAAAACTGATTTTCATTCTTGTCAGATTTAACAATTCGAAAAACATTTTTCTACCGTTATAATTCGCATACGAGACTGCTATTTTGTACAGCATATCAAACAGTTCATAATCTTTTTCTGAAGGAACAGCTTTGGATTTTATTATTGGAAGATAAAGTTTTTGGATAATTAAGAATAAGTTTATCACAAGGCGAGATATTTCTCCTAGATTACTTCTGTCTGTTTTAATTCCGGCAGACTTAAGTGATTTCTTGAAGTGCTCAACCGAATCAACAAAATATCCTCTGTTGTAAAACGACAGTCCGATATTTTTCTCCAGCATAAATATTTTTTCTGTATCGACATCATCCCCATATTTTTGCAAGTATAATTTAAGCGCCTCCTTAAAATAAATAAGAGCTTCGTTTGAAGCGGCGTTTTTTAATGTCCTTTCGCCAGCCTTTATTAAATATTCTTCGGCTTTTTCTTTATCGTCCGCAAGGCTGTAATGATGCGCCAGCAATTCGTAAAAGTCATCTATTCTATCCGCATACAGTTTTTCTATTGCATCGGCAACTTTGAAATGCATTTCCTGCTTACTCTTAGTCAGCAGTGTTTCATAAACTGCTTCCTGAGCGAGTGCATGCTGAAATAGATATTCGCGTTCCTCGCTGTTTTTATTTTCCTGAATTAATTCAAGCCTAATTAAATGTTGAATCCTGGTTTCGAGGTCATCAAATTCCTCAGTTACCTTCTTGAGTATGCCGTACAAAAAATATCTACCGATTACCGAAGCAACTTTTAAAATATATTTAGTAGATTCATCCAGCTTGTCGATTCTTGCAAGCAGAACATCTTTTACATTTCCCGGAATAACAATATTTCCGATATCCTGCGGTATTATAAATTGATTATTTTTTATTTCAATTATATTGTCATCAATCAAAGAGCGCAATACTTCTTCGATAAAGAACGGATTTCCCTCCGTACTTTTTGTTATTGATTTTTCTATTTGCTGAGGAAGCTGCTTCATCTTTAAAAGGTTCTGAATAAGTAGCCGGCGATCTTCGAGGTTTAAAGGTTTTAAATTTATTTCGGTATAAAAGCCTGAGTACTTTTCGCGGATTACAGATATTATTTTATCTCCGGTTTCCAAAAAATTCGGTCGAAGCGTACTAATAAACAAAAGCTTGTTATGTTCAGCCAAGCGGAAAAGAGACTGCATTAATTCGATTGAAGACAAATCCGCCCAGTGCAAATCTTCAATTATTATAACTACCGGCTTCAACTCGGAGCCTTTTAATACAAGAAGCCGAATGCTGTTCTGGATCAGTTTACTTAAGGCGTCGGGAGAAACTTCATTTATCCGGCTTGCATATTCTCCGGATAAATGATAACCCATTAGTGTAGCGACGAAAGGAATAATTTCAACTGCATCTTTATTAAAGAGATTTATTATTGTATTCTCAAGCTTTGAGAAAGCCTGGCTTTCATTATCCTTATCGGTTATACAAGCCCATTGTTTTATTAAATCAATAATCGGATGAAAGCTTACATTCTTATCGGCATATTCCGCTTTACCTTCTAAAAGTATTACCCGCTGAAATACTTCTTTCTTTTTGAATTCGTTTAGTAATCGCGACTTGCCTATTCCTGCATCGGCAATAATGGTAACTACCGAGCCTTCTCCGTTTATCGCTTTTAATATTAAATATTCCAGCTTATCTAATTCATCATTCCTTCCTACTATTTCCGAATGTATTAGTATTTTAGAAGATGTTAAATCTTTTGCTGCTTCCCTGCTGGATAGATCTAGTTCATAAATTTTAACCGGGTCGCGCTTACCCTTTAGCGAAAGTGATTTGTACGGTTTGAATGTGTAAATATCTTTCAGTGCCCTGAATGTTAAATGTTCTACGAGTATTTGACCGTCGGATGCCGACTCAATTAATTTCGAAACAATTTCAACAGCCTCACCTATTACTGTGTATTCTAAATTTTGACCGGAAGAAATACTTCCTGCAATAACAACTCCTGAGCTGACCGCAATATTTAAACTAAATTTGTCTGGTATTTTATATTGCTTAATTAGAT
>JAJYIL010000296.1 GCA_021790055.1 Bacteroidota bacterium | reverse complement strand
CCTGGTTATTAATTACCTGTCCGCTCTATTACCAGGGTAAACGAAGAATTATTAAAGGGTACTCCCGTTAAGTTTGTCGGCACTGCAACTATCGGCACAGACCACATTGATCTTGATTACCTTTCTCGTTGCGGCATAGCTTTTTCCGATGCCAAAGGATGCAATGCAGACGCCGTAGCCGAATACATCTTTACAGTAATATTTAAATTTGCCGTATTGAATGGGCTTTCCGTTAAGGACAAAACGATCGGGGTTGTTGGAGTAGGTAACATTGGAAGCCGCATTGTAAGACTTGCTAAGGCTCTCGGCACAAATGTCTTAATGAACGACCCTCCCCTGCAAAGAAAATCCGGCTCAAAGGAATTCGTCTCACTTAAAGAAATTTATTCCGCCGATATTATTACTCTCCACGTTCCACTTAATAAAGATGGCATTGATAAAACAGTTCACCTTTTTAATAAAGAGAATCTCCCGATGTTAAAAGATGGTGCGCTTCTGATAAATGCTTCACGCGGACAGGTAATTAATAACCAGGCATTATCAAGCCTGCTTGATAGGAAAAATATAAATGTTGTACTTGACGTATGGGAAAATGAACCCCAAATAAGCTTTGATCTCTTAAAGAAAGTAAAATACGGCTCGCCTCATATTGCAGGCTACTCTCTTGAAGGCAAAGTAAACGGCACAACTATGATTTACAATGCACTGTGTAAATTTCTCAACCGTAACCCGGTATGGAAGCCGGCACCTCCTGCAGTCGCTAACCCGGTAATTGAAGCTATTCCTGGAAATAATTTGGAATCTACGCTTGATAAAATTTTTTCCTCAATTTATGAAATCAAAGATGATGACGATCTTATGAGAAAGATGCTTAGCATGAATAAAGACGAAGCCGGGCAATACTTCGATTCACTTCGAAAAAGCTATAAGCTGAGAAGAGAATTTACCAACTTCACCGTTAAGCTTACCAAGCCAGATGAAGTTCTTTCAAGAATTCTGAAAGCCTTCCGCTTTAATGCAATAGCCTAATTAAATATTGAGAAACTTCCCTGATATCAGTCAGAATTCTTTCTGCACCGTAAAAATTACTGTACCTGGTTAGTTTAGTGGGAATAACTAAGCACTTTATACCCGCTGCCAGAGCGGCTCTGAGCCCTCTCTCGGAATCTTCAACTACAATGCATTCATCTTTGCTGCATCTGCTTAGCTCCAAGGCTTTAAGATACGGATCCGGCGCGGGCTTTGAGTTTTCATAGTCTTCACCGGCCAGCACAAAGTCAAAATAACTTAAAAGTCCGGACTTCCCGTGTATAATTTCGAAATGCTCTCTCCTTGAGCTTGTTACTATTCCCATCTTATAATTCCCGTAAAGCTTCTTCAGCGTCTCTTCCGCACCTTCGATTACTTTCATCTCTTTGATAAGAAGATTACTGTAAAGCCTGTCTCTCTCTTTCCTGAATATAGAGATTTCTTCCGCTGTGAATCCTTTTGCCTCGGCAAGATGCCACGTCCCTTTTGAGCTTTTTAAAAAGTATTCTACGTAAATTTCTTCGGAAAGATCAATACCGATTTTTGCAAAGGTTTCCTTGTTGGCTTTATAATATAGTATTTCAGTATCAACGAGAACACCGTCGTTATCCCAGAATATTGCTTTGATCATAAATAGAGTGACCTTCGAGGTCGCTTAAAAAGTTGATTAGTTTAATTACACAATAGTTTTATATTGGTGACCCCGAAGGTCACATTGATTAAATAAAGAATCTAACACGCTTCCAAATTTCAGAAACCGGAAGTATGGGAAGTGCAAGCGGCATAAAGATAATTCCGGTGATTAGTAATTTATTATAAAGCCTTCTTAAGCAAGGCAATTTGCCCTGCATGATAAGCATTATGCTGGACTAATCCGTGAAGCATAAAATAATTTGAATAGTTTTGTCCTGCAGCCTTTTCAATAAGCTTTGACTGATCAAACTCTCCAACTATACCAATCAACTTATCCATATTCTGTCTTAAATCACTTAAGTCTTTAGCCCATGCAGCTTCCGAAGCATCCGTGGCTTGTTGCCAATCTTCTTCATCAGTTAGATTTGCGGGATCACCATGCAGCCTCCGGAAAACTGCATTCTGCCATGCGCTAATATGGAGAACAATATCCCAAATAGAATGCGCGCCGTTTATAGGCTTTGCAATTGCCTTATCGGAAGATATGCCGTTTAAGACTTCAATTACCGAGGGACCATGCCAGGCGCATCCGTAAAAAGCCTTTTCCAGTTGATCTTTAATCAGAAAAATTTCATTCATACATTACCTCCGTTTTCTTTTTGAATAATATAGCTCTCTCTGTAAAATAATATACTGTCTATTTGATTATTGGTCTTACATACTTATAAGCGGAAATATACCTAACTAAATTTTTGCTTTTCTTCTCTAATGAAGTTTCCCCATGCTTAGTTTTCAAAAAGAATTTTACGATTTACCCTCTGTTAATGTAACTATGAACTTAGCGCCTCTATTAATTTCGCTTTCACACCAAACCTTCCCGTTCATCGCCTCTACAAATTTCTTAACCAGGAATAATCCGATACCGGTTGAAGGCTCATTACCGGTAGGCTTTGCTGATAGTTTCACAAACCTTCCGAACAACTTTTTCTTATCTTCGTCAGTCATGCCCGGACCTTCATCCCGGACCTCAATCTTTATATTCAGCCCGCTTTCTATGGTTTCTTCCGGCGATAATTTTTTTACTTTAATCCAAACATTCTTTCTGTTTGGTGAAAACTTAATTGCATTTGAAAGCAGGTTATCAATCACTTGCGCCGTCAAATTTATATCGGCATAGACAAACACCGTTTTATCTGCTGCATCAAAGCCAATAGAAATATTCTTAGCTGCCGCCGCACTTTTATTTTGGTCAATAATATCTTCAATAACGGGAATTATGTCGAACGGTTCCATGTCAACTCTTAGCTTATCAAGCTCAACTTCTCTATTCATTAAAAGATTATTAACAACCTTTATCATCCTTTCCGAAGAAGAATAAATCCTTCTGCTCAGCTCTTTAATTTCGTCCTTTTCAAGATTATCTTCCTCATTAATTATCCCCGATAAGCCTATTATGTTCGAAAGTGGATTCTTTAGATCATGTACCGCCAGTTCTATAAATTCATTTTTTATTGCATTTGATTTTTTTAAAGCTTCGTTGGATATCCTGATTTCTTCCATAGCAAGGTGAAGCTTCCAGAGTATGAACACGTACGAGGCAAATATGCCGAAGATAATAATGCCGTCCGACAGGAAGAATAATGGATGAGAATGTTCTACTCCCAATTTTATTTCCAGTAAGACTTCAAGAACCGAACAAACGAATGTAAATAACAATCCCCAGCGCAGATCAACGAACCAGGTAATCATCGACAAAGGAATAAGGTAAAGTATTTTTAAGCTTGCCTCCTTGCCGGCAAAATAATCTATTGTAGCTACAACCGCTAATTGCAGAACCCCCAAAACAATTATAAAAGATTTGGACCGGTTTGCTAATAAATTAGAAATTTCCATATTTGTATTTCCCGGGACCAATATTAAAATATAGTTTAATAAACCGGTTGCAGTTTAATTCTTTTTTATTATCCTTAAAAGAATCACTTTGCTGTATTTGATATAAATCAAGGAACTAGATGCACGAAGATTTAAAATCATTTGGCATCTCTGGTAAAGAATTACAGGATGTCATTTATCAGTCCGAAAAACTCCCTTAGCGAATTTAAAGATCGGAGTTCGATGTCTGTAACTTCTGATTTCTGACCTCTGACTTCTGACCTCTGACCTCTGACCTCTGACTTCTAATTTCTTACGTTTCCTTTTCCAGAGCTTGTTTATAAGTGCTTAGCTTTTTTTCATGTTCTTCATTAAGCCGGGGATAATTTATCGGCATCTTCTCCATCGTTTCAACTATTATTTGAGATACGGCTAATCTCATAAACCATTTTTTATCTGCGGGTATTATAAACCAAGGCGCATGTTTCTTGCTTGTTTCTTCAATAGCTTCACGGTAACATTTTTGATATTCATCCCAAAACTTTCTTTCTTTCAAGTCCGCTTCGGAGAATTTCCAGTTTTTTGATTCCTTTTCTATCCGCTGTAAAAACCTTCTTTTTTGTTCTTCCTTAGAAACATGAAGAAAGAATTTTAAGATTACTGTTCCGTTTTCATAAAGATGCTTTTCAAAATCATTTATTTCCCTAAAGCGCTGCTGCCAGATTTTATCCGTTACTAATTCCGCCGGAATCTTTTCGCTTCCTGTAAGATTGTGCACTCTTACAACAAGAACTTCCTCGTAATAAGACCGGTTGAAAATGCCAATTCTTCCTCGTTCCGGCAGGCATTTATTTATCCGCCAAAGATAATCGTGGTTTAATTCTTCTGCAGACGGTTGCTTAAAGCTGAAGACCTGGGTCCCCTGCGGATTTAGCCCGCTCATTACGTGCTTTATTGTGCCGTCTTTGCCCGCCGCATCCATTGCCTGGAAAATTAACAGCATAGAATATTTATCTTCGGCATAAAGCTTATCTTGAAGACGGATCATCTTCTTGATATTCTTCTTTAGATCTGCCTGAGCATCGGATTTTGATTTGTATTCTGCGGTATAATCAGTTTGTATTTTTGAAAGCTCAAACTTAGTATTAGACTTTACGTTGAAATATGATATATCCATATAAATCTATTTTATTAGGTACATATAATTTGGGATTTTTACTTGATACCCGTGGTCGGCTCCATCAAGATCGGAATATTGGTCACCGACATCGCACACGATGTGATAGCCTCTTTTGGTCAGTGCAGCCCTCTCTTCGGATTTGTATTCAAGAGCCGTTAAATTAAATTCGCCGGGCTTCCTTACTATCAAGGTATCAAATTTTGTATAACCTGCCGACAAAAGATTTT
>JAJYIL010000295.1 GCA_021790055.1 Bacteroidota bacterium | reverse complement strand
GAAGATGAAAATACCTCTTATATAGAAAACCGGTCACTTGACAGAACAGATTAAATCCGTCAAGCCGCTGATTTCAGCGTGGAGCTTATCTCCCTTTTCAACCTTGCTCACTCCCTTCGGTGTGCCCGTAAAAATCAAGTCTCCTTCCTCAAGAGTCATCAAAGAAGAAATATATTGGACAATTTTTACCGGCGGGAATAGCATAAGATTTAATTTTTCTTTCTGTCTTATTTCACCGTTTATCGTTAAAGAAATTTCTTCATCAAGCCTCAGATAATAATCTTTCTTTAATATAAAATCCGAGAGAACGGCAGAAGTATCAAAGCATTTTGCAATTGTCCACGGATAACCTTTCTTCTTCAGCTCGCCTTGAATATCGCGAAGCGTCATATCAAGTCCGACTCCGTAGCCTTCAATTGCCTCTTCAGATTCTTTTTCATTACCGTTCTTAATCCTTTTCCCGATAAGCAGAACAAGCTCGGTTTCGTGGTGCATCTCGTTTGAGAAGGAAGGATAAATAATTTTATCACCCGAAAAGATTACCGACGAAGCAGGCTTTAAAAAGATTACAGGCTTTTCGGGAACTTCATTCCCAAGCTCTTTTGCATGTTCGGCGTAGTTCCTTCCTACGCAAACAATTTTTCCTATTTCTATTTTTCTTGATGATTTTTTTATTTTGATGGATTTCATAAAATGCAGGTAGATTGTTGTATGTTGTCAGTAGAATATAAAATCTAAAAGAAAATTAATCATTTAGTCAATCAACGACAAACCACAGACGACAAACAAATTACGTTTTCTGAGGCTTCGGCTTTGCAGCGGGGAATAAAACGTTGTTCAGAATTAATCTGTAGCCGGGAGAGTTTTTATGAAGTGATAAATCAGTCGGCGGATCGCCAACTAAATGCTGGTAGGCTTCCGGATCATGTCCGCCTAAAAATGTAAACGTACCTCTTCCAAAATTTCCATGAATATATTTCACCTGGTCGGTGCCTGTTCTTTTACCTAAGATGATTACAGATTTCTTAATGTATTCCTGGTGAAATGCTGTTGTTTGACCGAGAAAGCCGTGAATTACATTTACCTGGTCTTGAGTCAGCATAGTTGGTACAGGATCGTACTTGGCGGAAAAATCAAATAGTGTAAAATAATCGTTAGCAGGATTTCCAATTTCACTTGGCTGAACGTTGATATTGCTAAAGGCATAAACGTATGGATTCATCTCAAGGGTAAAGTTTGTAAAGGCAAGCGTGTTGGAGAAATCCAATTTCTTTTGTGCATCCGGGTCTGCCGGATCGCCGTCAAACATCGACGCGCAAATATCCGTATGCTGCGCTGCGAGCGCAATGTCGAGCGTCTCCGTAGCAGAACACATTGCGAATAAGAATCCACCTTGCCCGACATAGTTTTTAATATCTTGCGCTACCACTTTCATCATATCGGAAACTTTTTTAAAACCATTCTTCTTTGCATCGTTTTCGTATTCAAGCTGATTATCAATATACCATTGCGCATTGCTAAAGCTTGCATAGAACTTTCCATACTGCCCTGTAAAATCTTCATGATGAAGATGGAGCCAATCATACTTGGATAAATCGCCGCGGAGAATTTCATCGTTCCAAATTTTTGTGTAAGGGATCTTTGCATAATCAAGAGCCAGTGTAACAGCATCATCCCACGGACGAAATCCCGGCGGGACATAGACTGCAATCTTCGGGGCTTTCTCCAAACGTACTACCGACATATTAACATCCGGACTTTGAACTTCGGCATAGATAGCTGATGCCTGTACCGTTGTTAATTCATCGAATGCAACACCATCAACCAGACATTCGTTTGCCGTCTGTTTGGTATAGTCCATCATAAAAGAACCGCCTCGGTAGTTTAAAAGCCAGTCGACATCTTCGCCCCGTGCTAAGGCATGATAGGTTATACCGTAGGCTTTCAGGCAATTTGTCTGTTTCAAATCCATGTAGATGAGGATTTTTGATTGGGCAAGCACTAAAATTGGAAATAGAACTAAGCTAAATATAAGTGTCTTAAACATAGTCTTCATCTCAAAAAAATTAAAGGCGATCTAAAGACCGCCTCTTTTAAAGAATTTCATAAATCCAACAAACTTGTCTATTGCGACATAACAGGTATAAGAATTATTTTAATTGACAATTTGTAGCATCAGAATTCCAACTCGCCGGGAAATTCAGAATTGCTCTTCTAACTTCGCTATTCTGTTGCTCTTGGTTCCTCATTTGTTATGCCGATTTCTCCTGTAGAGATTGTCTACCGCCTTCCGCTTCAAGATAAATCGGCTCAGATCCGTTCTCAACAACATCTCTTGTAATAATGCATCGGTCTATATTTTCTTTGCCGGGCAAATCGTACATAATATCAAGCATGAAATCTTCAACAATTGATCTGAGAGCTCTCGCGCCTGTTTTTCGTTCCATTGCTTTTTTAACTATTGCGTCAAGCGCCAGCGGGTCAAACTCGAGGTCAATTCCTTCAAGCATAAATAATTTTTTGTACTGCTTAATAATTGCATTCTTCGGTTCAATTAAGATACTTTTAAGTGCGCTTTCTGAAAGAGGCTGAAGAGGCGCTATTACCGGAATTCTTCCGATAAGTTCCGGTATTAAGCCGAAGCGAAGCAAATCTTCCGGCAGAATAAATTTAAGCATGTCCTCATTGCGGGTCTTTCCTTTTATTTCGTCGGAAGAAAAGCCCATTTTATTCCGGTTTATTCTCGATGCAATTATTTTGTCAATTCCTTCAAAGGCACCGCCTACAATAAACAAAATATTTTTAGTGTTGATGTTGATAAGGCTTTGCTCGGGATGCTTCCTGCCGCCTTTGGGAGGAACTCCCGCAACTGTTCCTTCAAGAATTTTAAGGAGCGCTTGTTGAACACCTTCACCGGAAACATCTCTTGTAATTGAAGCGCTTTCACTCTTGCGCGCTATCTTATCTATCTCATCGATATAAACAATTCCCTTTTGAGCGCGATCCAGGTTGTAATCTGCTGCCTGAAGAAGATGAACCAGTACAGTCTCAACATCATCGCCGACGTAGCCTGCTTCAGTTAATGTTGTTGCGTCTGCAATTGCAAACGGTACATCCAGTATTTTTGCAAGCGTTTGGGCAAGAAGAGTCTTGCCTACACCGGTTGGTCCTATTAAAAGGATATTACTCTTTTCAATTTCAACATCATCCAGTTCGAAGAAGGAAGTCTTGGAACTGATTCTTTTATAATGATTGTAGACAGCAACCGAAAGTACCTTCTTTGCGCGTTCCTGTCCGATTACATATTCATCCAAAGTCTTTTTAATCGTTGAAGGAGTTTGGACTACCTGATTCTTCGCTTTATAATTGTATGCGGCAAGATTGTTCTTCAATATATCCACACTGCTGCCTATGCAGATGTCGCAGATGTAAACATCCGGTCCAGCAATCATGCTGCCGACTTCGCTGCCGTCTCTTCCGCAAAAAGAGCACTTAACTATTTTCTGGTTCTGTTTTTTTCCCATTAATTAAATCCTTTATTAACAAATTCAATACAAGCCTGGAAATCTTCCTTTTTAAGCACCGCATAAAAATCTTTTATTATGTTATTAAAGGAATATCCTTCTTTTACCAATTTTAGAATGTCTATAACCGGTAAGCGTGCTTCTGCAATCACGGGCTTTCCTAAATGAACGTTTGGATTTATTTCAATTCTTTCATTCATACTTAATTCTCCAAATGAGAAACTACATTGGTCTCTCAACCGAAATGCCTCTAAGCTTATTTATCTCTGCTCTTGCATCGTCAAGATATAATGAGTTCGGGAATTTTGCAAGCAAATTCTCATAAGTCTCAACGGCTTTTGCGTTGTTTCCCAAACCATACTGGTAAATTTTACCCAGCAAATATAACGCATTATCGGCATAAATATTTTTTTCATTTTCATCTGCAATTCGCAGCAATTGAGCCGTAGCGCTGTCCGTGTTGTTCATTGCAAGCTCCATTTCGGCTTCTCTTAGGCATGCCAGGTTTTGCAGCATCAGCTTTTGCGGATCGTTAGTCAGCGATTTATAAATTTCTTCAGCTTCCTTAAACTTCTTCTGATCCGTCAGCAATTCTGCCTTTGCAAAGGCTGCAAGGTTAGACGAATCACTTTGCGAAGTGTTCATCAGAAGTGATAGTTCAAGTGCATCGTTGGCAGAGCTGTTGCCGAGATTATCAAGCAGCCCCTTCAGGTATTCTCTTGCTTTCTCAAAATCTCCTTTGTAGAAATAAAGCCGTGCAATCTGGTAGCTTGCCTGGTTCTTTTTATCCTGCGCAAAGTTTCCAAAGCTTGTTATTTTCAAATAATAATTTATTGCCTGGTCAAGATTGCCTTGCATAACCGAGATTATTGCCAGGTCATGGTATGCGTCTGCGGAATACTGAGATGCGGGCGAATCTTTAATTATTTCATTAAAATATTTTTCGGCGTCAGAAATGTCATTCTGCTTAAATAGCTTAATCTCACCGATCCAAAGGAGCGCTTCTCTTGAAACTTCCGAATGCGAATAGGCTTTGATAATATTTAAGTAAGCCGAAACAATTTTATCAATATCCGAAGGGCTTAACTTTGGTAATGCAAAGTAAGGCTTCCACGTTGGAATCTTTGAAGAATTTTCCTCGTCGAAAGTTGCTTCAAGCGTTTTTGCGTAGCCAAGCTTTGCGGTTGAAATGTATGGGGAAGCAGGATACTTGTTTAAAACGTCGTCATAAACCTTTACAGCAAGCTTGTAATTCTTTTCCCCGTATAGAAAGCCTGCAAAGCTAAGCAACTGCGCTCCCTGGTCGTTTTGTGCTTCGCTTATTTCTTTATATTCATCGAAAGCTTTGTCAAATGCTTTATCCTGGATGTATAACCTTGCAAGCAGCAGTTTGAAATTTACTTCACCGCTGCCTGCATATTTTTCAACAA
>JAJYIL010000294.1 GCA_021790055.1 Bacteroidota bacterium | reverse complement strand
TTCCGATCTCGTTTCGCACCCTTTAATTTCCGATGCCGAATTTATTATCTCGATCTCAGGCGTTGTAAATTCATCGAAGCCGTTAACAATAACCCAAACGGTACCGGGATAGAGCTTTCTAAAATTACTTTCAAACGATTCCCGGGACAGCAGGTTCAACTGGCTATAAATATCTCCTATCTCTTTTACATTCAACCCGCTACATTTAGTTTGGAAATTTTCATAAATATTAGCGATGTCTTCAGCCTTTATTTTTTCTGAGCCGGTTAAACCTTCAGACTCCAGCCTAAGCAAGTTCGGGGAAATACCCTGCCTCTTGTATTCTGCAATTACTTCTCTTATCCTTTCGAGTGTTCCGTGCGGGATTTCATTTTTATAAACGGAAAAGTAATTTAGCTTTGATTCAAGAAAGCTTTGTTTCAACAAAACCGCCGAAGCAGCTTCGCTTAAAGTTCTTCCGTTTGTATTTCCTCCAGCAAAGAGAAGGTTAGTTGCAAAACTCCCGATAGTCTCAAGGTTAATTTTTTCTGTCGTTTGCAGTGGGGCGCTTGATATAATTTCCCGCTTTAAAGAGCGGATTTTCCTGTTAGTCGGAACAATTAAAATAAATTCGTTAAGCTTGCCGGATTTTATTTTTTCATCCAGCAATGCGTCAAGATTAATTGATTTAATTTTACCTTTTGTAAGTATCATTGGTACTTTCAATCATCAAATTACGATAGGATTTACGGATGCTTTCATACTTATCAAGCTCCAGCAGTCTGATTATCTCGTCAAATCTTTTCTTAGCATTTGGCTTGCCTTTTAGAACCAGCGTTTCAAGCTCAAGGAAACTTCCTAAGCCTTTCACAGTATCAAGATGAATTCGTGTGTTGTTATACATAAAAAGCCGCCTTTTTTTTTGAACGACGGCTTCAATACTAAAAACCTCGTTGAAAAATTCTTCTGCATTGCCGTCCTTAAAATAAAGGACTTCATAATGAGAAAAGCGGTCTTTCCCTTTTTCGTCCCTAAGATATTTAATTATACTCTCCTCTCCGTTCTCTATGCGCAGCTTTAGCAGTCCGCCGCGAGCTTTATAATAAACGTCCTTTTGATTCAATGTCTTAATGAACTCAGCCTTCATCTCTCCTAATAATTTTTTTGTCCTGCGAAAAGACTTCAATTTAACTTTCAATTCAAGGTTAACCGGCATTGATAATACAAATTCCTTTCTGATTTATTACAGCTATCTTCAATTAAACGGGATCAATTCTGATTGAAACTTACTTCTCTCATTGTTCACTCGCCCCCAACACTGTGACTATTAGAGCTAATCTTAATTAAGATATTGAATTTATTTTTTAAATGGTTATTTTAATACAGAATAAAAATGAAAACTTTAGTTTTAACGGCAATATTACTAATTCCATTTCTAAAAGTAAATGCACAGGGAATAGGAAAATTAGCTCCGCCTAAGCCGCCGGAAAAATTTCCGAATAATGCCTGGGGCATCGATGTAATGTTTAGTGAAGGCGGCTTCGGCGCCGGAACGTTTTACCGCAGGCAGCTTTCCGATGTAATCACTGCCTTCACAGATATTTCCTTTTCAGAAGCCAAAGATCCCCGTGAATTTACCTTTGTTGATTACTTCGGGAATACCTACGTGGCAGGTAAAATCAACCGTGCGTTTCTTATCCCGATAAATTTCGGAATACAATATAGGCTTTTCGAAAATGTAATTGCCGATAATCTTCGACCCTATGTTAATTTAGGGATCGGTCCTTCGTTAGTTTTAGTGGATCCTTACGAAAAAGAGTATTTTACCGCATTCAAATATGCTCATGCAAATTATACTGTTGGCGGCTACATTGGACTTGGTGCAAATTTTGGAATTGATAAGAATAATTTAGTCGGCATCAATCTGCGGTATTATGTTATCCACATGTTCAATCAAGGTGTTGAGATGTTGCAGGGGAAATTTGACAAAGATCTGGGAGGATTCTTTATTACGCTTAATCTCGGAACGATGTATTGAGTATAATGACATCTGAAATAGACTTTGTAAACAGAATATTCTACAGCTATGAGCATTATAAAGAACCAAGCTTTTCTATCCGCAGGTTCAAGCATGCAAATATTCTTCCGCTAATAGAGCGGTTAAAAAGATCTGAAGTGTTTTCAATAAGTAAGGCGGGTGAATCAGTCCAGGGGCGGTCAATTAATTTAATCAAGTTTGGAAATGGCAAAGCAAAGGTATTTCTTTGGTCGCAGATGCACGGAGATGAATCGACCGCAACAATGGCAATATTCGATATGCTGAACTTTATCAGTGCTTACGACGGTTTCAACGACTTCCGTAAGTTGCTTGCTGAAAGCCTTACTATTTACCTTATGCCGATGGTAAACCCGGATGGTGCGGAAGCTTTTGAAAGAAGGAACTCTTTACAAATAGATTTGAACCGGGACGCTGCCGCAATGCAATCACCTGAGAGTAAATTACTTAAAGAAACTTTCGACAAAATAAAAGCTGACTTTGGCTTTAATCTTCACTATCAGAATATTCTTTATTCTGCCGGACATACATTTAATCCCGCTACCCTATCCTTCCTTGCACCTCCCGTTGATAATGAAAGGACAATAACCAACTCCCGTTCAAACTCGATGAAGCTGATCGGCTATCTTTTTGAGGTCTTGTCAAACTTTATTCCCGGTCATATTGCAAAATATAAAGATGATTTTGAACCGAGAGCCTTCGGCGATAACTTCCAAAGAGAAGGCACAAGTATAATTCTAATTGAATCCGGAGGCTGGAAAGATGATCCGGAAAAACAATTTATCAGAAAATTAAATTATACTGCGCTGCTTGCTGCACTAAAATGTATCGCCGAACGAAAATATATAAATCTGAAAACGGATGTTTATGAGAATATGCCGTTTAATGAAGAAGACTTGATGGACTTGATTATACGCAATGTAACTTATAGGAACAACGGAGTAGAATATAAAATTGATGTCGGCATTACCAGGATTGAAACAAATTCGGATAATGCCAAAGAATTTTATTATCAATCTGTAATCGAAGACATCGGGGACCTCTCAACTTTTTTCGGCTATGAAGATTATGATTTCGAAGGAATGGAGCTGCTTCCGGGAAAGACTTTCCCTAAAAAATTTAACTCTTTAACAGATGCCTTAAAACTGAATCCCCATGAATTGTACGGGCAGGGCTTTACGAATATTATTATTGATTCCGGTGAAGAAAACAAATCTCAAAAAAACTTCCCGTTCTACATTATTAAACATGAACAGTCTAAATCCCCGGCTTTGAAAATTGGCGAGGTTGCGAATTTCATTCTAAAGCTAAATGACAAAACAAGGCATGTAATAGTAAACGGCTTTCTAAAAGAGCCTTGATTATAGCCTAATGTTTGACTAATTTTGTAGCTCGTGTTTTAAGAATAGGAATTTTTATCATGGCAAGAGTTAAGAACATCGAAGCGTTTTGTTCTTTTTGCAACGCAGTTAAGAAAATGGAATTAGCCGGGGAAGTTTTAGGTTCGGATAAGCCAAACAGATACTGGGCAAAATGCAAGAAATGCAAACAGACCATGATAATTGATTTAACCGAAGATGTGAAAACATTGAAACCTTCTCTTGAAGGTATTGAAAACGAAGATTGTACAATTTATTCACCAGATAAATCTTTTTCAGTTGGTGAATCAATTTATCATAAAAACTGGGATGACTTTGGTAAAGTTGTTTCGAAAGAAATTCTTTCGAACGGTCAAAGTTCTATCTCGGTAGAGTTTCAAAAGTCAGGATTAAAAAAATTAATTGAATCATACACATTATAAAACATACCAGGAAAAGAGGTGATAGTTTGGTAGGGATTACAGTCGGAGAGAATGAATCCATTGATAAGGCTCTTAGAAGATTTAAAAAGAAATATGAACGTTCGGGAGTGCTTAAGGAATTCAAGAAAAGGACTTTCTTCACTAAGCCTTCTATAAAGAAAAGAATGGAAAAGCTGAAAGCCGCACGTCGCGCTCACCGCATAGAAACTATGGAGTAAGTTTATATCCCGGTTACACGCAAAATTGCTTAGCCGGGATTTTTCATTTTAAAGCTAACTTTGGCTCGGTGGATTCGGGCTCCTTTTTTGCCAGGTAGTGCTTATCAAAATGTCTCACAATACACTGGAACGCTTCATCCACGCTGTTGCAGAAAGTAAAATTACTCAAGTCGCTTTTATTGATTACACCATTTTCAATTAAACCATCAAAATTAACAATGCTCTTCCAGTATTTTTCATCATAGACGAGAAGAAGCATTTTCTTTTTAATCTTCCCTGTCTGTACCAAGGTGAGGATTTCAAAAAACTCATCCATAGTCCCAAAGCCGCCGGGAAAAACTACAAGACATTTGGCAAGATATGCAAACCAAAACTTTCTCATGAAGAAGTAGTGGAATTCGAAACGGAGCTCCGGCGAAACGTATTTGTTAATAAACTGTTCAAACGGGATGCTTATGTTTAATCCGATTGAATATCCTCCTGCAAGACGTGCCCCTTTATTTGCCGCTTCCATTACGCCGGGACCTCCTCCAGTACATATAATAAATCGATTGGCAAAAGTATCTAAGCTCATCGACCATTCCGTTAATTTTCTTGAAAGGTCAACCGCATCCTCATAATACTTAGACATGTGAACCTGGTGTTGCGCCTTCCTCAATTCTTCCGCAAGCTTCGGTGTTCCAGGGTTTATCGTTTTAAACTTATTTAATTCGGATTGTGATTCCTTCCGGGATTTTAACCTTGCAGAGCCGAAAAAAACTATCGTATCGACTATCTTATGCTTTCTAAATTCTTTCTGAGGCAGCAGAAACTCTGATAGGATTCTTAATATCCTTGCATCTGATGAATTCAGAAACTCTATGTCTTCATATGCCTTGAGTACGGTTTTATTCTTTGCCAT
>JAJYIL010000293.1 GCA_021790055.1 Bacteroidota bacterium | reverse complement strand
CACCGTGGTTGTAATTGAACATAACTTGGATGTTATAAAAACAGCGGATTACATAATCGATCTTGGACCAGGTGGCGGCGATGAAGGAGGAAAAATAATTTTCCAGGGTACTCCGGAAGAAATTGTGAAAAGCAAGAGCAGCCTTACGGGAAAGTTCCTAAAAAAAGAATTGGCACCGCATATTAATTGAAATTCTTTCCTTATTGACTTATTTTTAATTCCCTAATATTGAAAGCGTGATGCAAACTCCATTAATGTCGCAGTACAACAAGATTAAGGCATCTTACCCGGATACCATACTGCTGTTCCGGATGGGTGACTTTTTTGAAACCTTTGAAGAAGACGCAAAGATAGCCTCCAAGGTTTTGGGGATTACTTTAACCAAACGAGCAAACGGCGCTGCCGAAGATGTTCCGCTTGCAGGATTTCCGCATCATGCTCTTGACTCTTACTTGCCGAAGCTTGTAAGAGCGGGTTACCGTGTCGCTGTCTGCGAACAGATTGAAAACCCGAAGTTTGCGAAAGGTATTGTTAAGAGAGAAGTTATTGAAGTAGTTACTCCGGGCGTTGCTTTTTCGGAGAAGCTTCTAGATCATAAAAAGAATAATTACTTGATGGCTGTTTACAGAAAGGATGATTCTGCCGGAATTTCTTTCTGCGATGTTTCCACCGGCGAGTTTTTTACTTTTGAAGTTCCTTCTGATTTAATTCAGCAGCAGGTTGAAACTATTTCTCCGTCCGAAATTCTAATTCCGAAAAGAGATAAAGATGAACTGTTACCGCTGGTTCACAAAGTTAATCAATCAATAAGAGTTACAAAGCTTGACGACTGGATTTTCAATTTTGAATATGCAAAAGAAATGCTTACCATGCAGTTCAAAACAGTAAGCTTAAAAGGATTCGGAATTGAAAATCTGTATTCCGGCATTATAGCCTCCGGTGCTGTTTTGAATTACCTGCAGGAAACCCAGAAAGAAAATCTATCGCATTTAAACAAAGTCTCGAATTATAATCCGTCGGAATACATGGCGCTGGATTATTCGACGAGAAGAAATCTTGAGATAACATTTTCAATGCATGACGGCGGGCGTGAAGGCTCGCTTATTTCCATACTTGATAAGACAGAAACCGCTATGGGCGGAAGGCTGTTAAAGAAGTGGATTTCGGCGCCATTGCGCAGGCTCGATCTTATAGTAAAACGACAGGACAGTATTGAAGAGTTGGTAAAAAATAAGTTATTAAGAAAGAATTTATTTGAGGATCTCAAAGAAATCGGCGACCTTGAAAGACTTATCTCAAAAGTCTGTACCGGGAGGGCTAACCCGAGGGAGATTGTGGCAATTAGAACTTCGCTGCAGAAGATTCCTTCAATAAAAAATCATCTGGACAATGCCAGCTTTAAGACCCTTGCTAAGATTTCTCAGGAACTTCAGCCGCTGGAAAGTCTGGTTGAAAAAATTCGTACTTCAATTGTCGATTCTCCGTCGCTGAACATTGTCGACGGCGGAGTAATTAGGAACGGCTTCAGCGCCGAGCTTGATGAGCTGCGCGATATTTCGCTTCATGGGAAAGACTGGATTGCCAATCTGCAAAAGTCCGAAAGAGAACGGACCGGCATCTCCACCTTGAAGGTAAACTTTAATAAAGTATTCGGCTATTATATTGAAGTAAGCCATGCCAACAAGGATAAAATTCCACCGGATTATATCCGCAAGCAGACTTTGGTGAACGCGGAAAGATTCTTAACTCCCGAGTTAAAATCCTACGAGGAGAAAATCTTAAATGCGGAAGAAAAAATTTACGAGCTTGAATCCCAGTTATTTAATGAAGTGCGGCTGACTGTTTCTGCCGAAGCAGAAGCTATTCAGCAGGACGCGAGACTAATTGCAATGCTTGACTGCTTCCTCTCGTTAGCTGAGTGCGCTGAACAATATAATTACATTAAGCCGGAACTTGATGAGGGCGAGAAGATAGAAATTATCGACGGCAGACATCCGGTTGTTGAAAGAATTTTGCCGCCCGGAGAAAAGTTCAATCCGAATAGCTGCACGCTTGACAGCGGGGAAGACCAGATAATAATTCTTACCGGACCGAATATGGCAGGCAAATCAGTCTATCTTCGTCAGGTTGGATTGGTTGTTTTGCTTTCACAGATCGGCTCATTTGTTCCGGCGAAGAAAGCACACATCGGGCTGGTAGATAGAATTTTTACACGTGTTGGCGCTAGCGATAATATCTCTGCCGGCGAAAGCACTTTCTTAGTCGAGATGCAGGAAGCCGCCAACATTTTGAATAATGCAACATCGAAGAGTTTGATTCTTCTAGATGAAATTGGACGTGGTACAAGCACTTTCGACGGCATCTCCATTGCGTGGGCATTGACTGAATATCTTCATGATAATCCTGATGTTTCAGCTAAAACTCTCTTTGCAACTCACTACCATGAACTTAATGAGATGGCTGAGCTTTTCCCGCGAATTAGAAATTACAAAGTAGAAGTTAGAGAACTTGACGACAAAGTAATTTTTCTTCACCGAGTAAACCCCGGTAGAGCCGACCATAGTTACGGCATACAGGTAGCTCAAATGGCTGGTTTGCCGTTGTTTGTAACAAAGCGCGCAAAGGAGATTCTTGCAAACCTCGAAAGCAAGGAACTTACTCCCTACGAAGAGAAAAAAGAGAAGCTGAAAAAGCTAAAGCACGAAAACGGTAATCAAATTAATTTATTTGAGTTCCGCGACGACAAGCTGCGTGGTGAGATTGACGGAATTGAAATAAATAACATTACTCCAATTGAAGCGCTGAATAAACTTCAGGAGCTAAAGAAGAAGGTTAAAGATAATGCATAGACGAATTATCGCAGACTTATTGATTATTATTTTACTCTTGACATTCATGATTCAGCTTGTATCCTGCGGTAAAAAATATACTCCGGAACAGAAAAAGTACATTAAGAAAATTGAAGAGTTCAGGGAAGAAAAAAATGATTTCATGCAAAACAATCCTGAGTCCCCGTTCGTTCAAGACAAGAGCGTAAAGTTCCATCCGCTGAAATACTTCCCTGTAAATCCTAATTTTGTTTTCTACAGTAAGCTTTACCGGAATCCGGAACCGGATACAATTACTATATTCGGAACAAAGGGCGAGGCAAGGAAGGCGATCCGTTTCGGCTATGTAAAATTTAATTATAAAGGCAAAAACTATGGGTTGAATGTCTATAAGGGAACAACTTCGGACGGAACTGACTATTATACAATTTGGTTTACAGATAAAACTACCGGCGACGAAACATACGGCGTTGGGCGGTATCTTGACTTTGATTTAAACCCGGATACGAATTATGTTTACACTATCGATTTTAACCTGGCATATAATCCGTACTGTGCCTACAGCGCAAAGTATTCCTGCGCTATCCCTTCTAAGGATGACCACCTGGGTATTGCAGTTGAAGCCGGCGAAATGAAATTTCATTAATAACTTTAGGAGAATTTTGTGGTAGTTGTTTTAGAAAAAAATGCAACCGACAAACAAATTGAAAATATTATTAAGCACCTGGAAGACTTTGGCTTCGCAGTTCATAAGTCAACAGGCGTTCAGCAGATAGTTCTTGGAGCTATTGGAGTTAAGCCTGATTTTGATACGCGGAAAGTAAAAATTCTTGAGGGTGTTGCCGAAGTTTACCGTATTACAGAGCCCTTTAAGCTTGCAAGCAGAACTTTCCAAAAGGAGGATACGGTTAT
Source organism: Bacteroidota bacterium (assembly GCA_021790055.1). Classification (GTDB taxonomy): domain Bacteria; phylum Bacteroidota; class Ignavibacteria; order Ignavibacteriales; family Ignavibacteriaceae; genus FEN-1297. The sequence goes on along the minus strand of JAJYIL010000293.1, from coordinate 1,216 downwards.
AAAGATCAAGAATGTAGATATAGGCGGAAACGAAGTGGTAATGATGGCGGGTCCGTGTTCAGTTGAAAGCGAAGATCAAATTTTTACCGTTGCAGAGATTGTTGCTAAATCAGGCGCAAAGATTTTACGCGGCGGCGCATTTAAGCCCCGGACTTCTCCTTATTCATTTCAAGGGCTTGGCGAAGAGGGATTGAAGCTGCTTAGGAAGGCTGCTGATAAGTTTAATCTTCTTGCTATTACCGAAGTGATGGAATCGAGCCAAATAGAGCTTATTGAGGAATATACAGATATTTTCCAGGTAGGTGCTCGGAACATGCAAAACTTTTCTTTGCTGAGAGATTTAGGAAAAGCGTCTAAGCCGATAATGCTGAAGCGCGGATTAGCCGCAACTGTTGAAGACTGGTTGATGTCTGCCGAATATATTTTATCAAACGGCAACCGCAAAGTAATGCTTTGCGAAAGAGGAATAAGGACCTTTGAAACTTACACAAGAAATACTTTTGATCTATCCGCAATTCCCGTCGTCCATAAGCGAAGCCATTTGCCTGTAATTGCAGATCCATCTCATGCAACAGGTTTGCGCGATAAAGTTCTTCCAATGGCGCGAGCGGCTGTTGCTGCCGGTGCAGACGGATTGATGGTTGAAGTCCACAACGATCCGGAGAAGGCTTTATCTGATGGTCCTCAAGCATTGCTTCCGGAACAGTTTGAAGAACTGATGAAGCATGTCAAATTGATTGCGGAAGTTATTGGTAGGAAGATGTGAGAAATGGAATGGTGTAGTAATGGAATTCTTGGATTTACTTGATATGGCAACTACAATATTCCATTACTCTAATCTAATTCTATTTGATTTAAAGAGCATTAAATATAGAAATGTAAATAAAATTGAATAATAAAGTAATTTCAATCATTGGGCTTGGCTTAATAGGAGGATCGATTGCAAAGGCGCTTAGATATAATTCCTCTAATATCAAACAGGATTCCGGTAAATTTATCATTAATGGATTTGACAAGGATGATATTTTAACGGAAGCGCTCCGGGATAGAACGATAGATAAAAAGCTTTTATCTGTTGAAGAATCGAATGACTCGGATATAATTTTCCTATGCCTTCCGACAGAGCTTTCGTTAAAGTATTTTAGAATTCTTGGAAGTATAATAAAAAAAGACTGCATCCTTACAGATGTGTGCGGAGTTAAAGGTGCGTTTGAAG
>JAJYIL010000292.1 GCA_021790055.1 Bacteroidota bacterium | reverse complement strand
AATTAAGGTGCCGCATCAAACTGCCGGCAGAAATTTTTATTTTCTAAATCAATCACGAAAGGATTCTACAATGCAGTTACATCCTGTTAAAAAGTTTAAATATCCGGTACCGGTATTCTTTGCCGCATCGGAAACCATTCTTAAACAATGTATTAATAATTATGATGTTCTTATTGTTAAGAGAAGCGCCTGGCTAAATCCTTACTTCCCCGACCTGCTCGCTCAATTTCAATCTGCCAGGGCAAAGATTCTAGGAACAGATAAATTTAAAGCACTACGTGATGCTACTTATACCTTAAAGACAGAACAGAAGACGGTTTTAAATTATCTATCGGAATTTCTTGTGCAATTTAAAGTCTCATTCAATGACAACCCTGCACAAAGAGATGAAATTTTAAAGACTATCGGCTTTACAGATAATTATAACAAGGCAAAACGAGGCAACCAGGAATCGCTTATAGAACTGCTCAGCAAGTTCAATCAGTACATGACTATAGATCTTCAGAAAACCATTACTGATAAAAAGCTTGATGCGGATCTTATTACTCCAATATTGGGATATGCAGCTACCTTTGCCGATAAGGAAACCAACCAGGAGGAAGCTAAGGGAAACAAGACTGATTTATCAGCCGATATTATAAAAGAGCTTAACAGTTATTATGATATTATCATCGGCATCTGCAAAATCGCCCGCAACAAGTTCAAAGGCAACAAGCAGAAGCAGGATTTGTTTTCATTCTCTAAAACCGCTAAAGCGATAATGGGAAATAGGGGCGGCGGAAAAAACGGAGACGAAGATACTCCCCCGGTTTCGCCTGCCCCTCCGGAAAAATAGTACTTGGCGGCTTGGACAATTGATTGCATGTTTGCATGGTGCATGTTTGCATGGTACATGTATGCATGCAATCATGCAGCCATGCCTTTTTGGATTATTTGTTTCCGAAATCTATTTGAATATTTGGAAAGCCGGGTTGCGTTAGTCTGTAGTGCATTCTACTGTTTCCGCAGTTTCTCCGACCAACTCCGCAGCCTCTTCAACTAACTCCTTTATCACAGCTACTAATTCCTAAATTGATTTTCACCTCTGCGCAGTTGAATTGCGTGATTATGTATCACTATCGACTGTTTCCTAATTCTTATTTGCACATTATGAAATTACAGCGATTAAATCCTAAGATTCAACGACTAACTCCTAAACCGGTCTGCATCTTAGAGAAGTACAATTGTGTGATTCCGTATCAAGTTCTTCTCTTTTCTAAGTTTTGGCGACTAACTCCGCAATCACTGGGAATAATTCCCCGCTCTTACAGAAATCTATTATTATCTGGCAACTACGTAAGAGTTTAGACACTATGGACGATTCAGTACATGCAGCTTTTTTCCTAACTTCTGAAAGTTTTGTCTTGATTGCCGGAACTCTTTTAGATGCTTCAAGCGGGGCTGTTATGGTTTAGTCCTTCGCCAAGAGCAAGAGCATGGTGTAATGCGTTAAAGATCTATGCGCTTTGCTCAATGCACTTTTTTAGGCTCAGAGAAAAAGAAGTGTCCTAAGTGAGCTGAATAGGAAATAAAATGACAGCAGGACAAGTATAAATCCCAATCCGAAATTTACTTTCTTCATCATCTCGTTTGAGATAAACTTTTTTGCCCAATGCAGGATGTTTGTTAGGGTAAAAAGATATGTGGCAAGACCCAATCCGCCAGCAAATAAAAATAAAAGATTTATATTAGATGTAAAATCAGAAACAAGATCTAGGTCTTTTATTATTTTCATACCAATCAGCCACCAGAAAATCATCATAGGGTTAGTAGCGGCAAGCGAAAAACCGGTAACAAAAGATAGCTTTTTGCTTTTGATTGAAGTATGGGTCAGTTCAAGCATATTTTTTTTTGCGCCGTAGCGGAAAGTAAAAAATGCCAGCAGCCAGAGAATTGCTGTAGCAGCCAAGCCAAATACAGCAATAACGGTTTTATTCCTTAGGAAAGGCGCAACACCGAAAAGCGCAATGAAACCGTACATTAGATCCGAACTAACCGAGCCCGCGGCAACCATGTAGGCAGCACGCCGGTGGTTATTCAACGAACGTTTCGCTATTTCAATTTGCGTAGCACCAATTGGTATCGCAGTTAAAAACCCCATTACATATGTAATTACCAAGAAAAGAAAAGTATTCATTTCCCTCGAAATGCATTTTAAAAATTATTGTGCAAAGATACTACGCTCTTTTGGGAAATAAAACCTTTTTGTTGTGGTAAGATGAGAATTTACATTTGAAATAATTTCATCAACGGACAAATTATCAAAGCATCTGACTTCTTTACAAGTCTTTGCCATTTTGTTTATACATGATATATTGCGGCAAACCGCTTTGGCGACGAATGTTTTTGAAGGAGCGTCCTGGTTGGCAGGAAAATAATTTTTCTCTTCTGAGCCATAACCATAAATCGTTGGCGGTGTACTGCCGAAAACTGAGAAGACTGCCGTTCTGTTTCTTAAGCCTTTGCCTGTACTGAGGGAATACTTCCGTGCCGCGGCAATGTGCAAGGGACCGGTATCCCCTGTAATAAAAGCATCGGAGAAATCTATTAATGCCGCATACATATCCAAATCTGTCGAAGGAGGGACTACGATAATCCTTTTGCGCTCATCATCAGAAAATCTATTTATGATCCTTTGTTCAATCAGCTTTTCAACATGCCCTGCACCTATTAAGATATTATAGTTAAGGTCAGAAATTCTTTTTAGAAGATTAACTTGAAAGTCAAACGGCATTCTCGTGTAAATAGCGGAAGCATCAGGATTAAGCATTACTATTGGGGTATCGAGAGCAATTTCATTTTCTTCCAGGAAGCTTTGCGCGTTGTTAATTGCCTCATCCGAAAGATAAATCTTTGCGCCTTTAAAAGATTCTAAGAAACCGGGTGGAATAAAATCTTTCAGGGCAGTGCCGATAAATTTGTAAGCTTGAAAATTAATATTGTTAACAGAGCCGGGAATTCTTTCGTTCTTCATCAGCTCGGAAGCCATCAAGTTATATGAGATAGTTCTTTTGCCGCCGAAAAACTTGGACGAAATCATCGGACAATAATTTATTACCAAGTCGTAATCTTTAGCGGCAAGTACTTTATTAAGCCTTGAAAGATCATTGGCAGTAGGATACGGCGCGTGGTTGTATATCGGGAATAGGCTTGATATATCGGGATTTCCTTCAATCAAAACACGCGTGGAATTTTTTATGGTAAAATCAATTTCGCTATCCGGGAAAATTCTTCTTAACGCTTCTACGCCGCAAGACGAGATTAAAGCATCTCCGATATTTAAGTCTGCAACTACAAGAATGTTTTTAAACTGTTTAAGCTTCCCCGCTTTTTGCCTGGCTTTTTTGTAAAGGAAATATCCAAGCGTCCTGTTGCCGAGAGAACCGGTTATTAGCGCATCCAGCAGTCTGGCTCCGCTTCTGGGAAAAACATCTGTAATATTGCTCGTCAAGCCAAAAAATCTTTTAAACTGAACTTCCTTATTCATTTAACTCTTCATATTCTTCTAAATAAAAATAATGTTATTTGACTACCGAAGTAGCGAAAGGTTTTACATTTATTTTTATGAGTTGCCTTAACGCACTGATGTCTCATTCAATGCCGGTGCACACAAGATATTTCAGTTGTTATTAAAAAAATGTAATTAAGTAGTTCAATACTGTTCCCGCATTTAATGCTATTTGGCATTCGGCTTATTTCTGCCGAAGATTCTTAAATTATTTTCCTTAATATAAGACATTTTTGGAACAAGGTATACGGTATATTCTATTCTTCCTTTAATCTTGCACAAGATGGACGGAAATTGAAAATTGAGCATTGAAAATTTCCAATATTCAATTTCCAATATTCAATTTCCAATATTCAATTTCCAATATTCAAGTTTGTCTTTTTGGTTCCGGCATGTCAGGCTTATGGAATTCTCCTGTAACTTATACCGTATACCTTAAGCGATGTTCTCTTCAACAGCGCTTTCCTGCATAAGAAAGTTGTGGACAGCGGCAGCGCACTTTCTTCCTTCGGCAATAGCCCAAACAACTAATGATTGCCCGCGCCGCATATCGCCGCATGCAAAAACCTTTCCTACGCTTGTTGCGTGCGCATCTTCCGAGTCTCCGGATAACGCTTTAATGTTTCCGCGCTGATCAAGCTCGAGCCCGATGCCTGTTAGCTCATTTATCATTCCATCATGAACCGGGTGAACAAATCCTGCAGCAATTAGTACAAGGTCTGCTTTTAATTCGAACTCTGTTCCGGGTATATCTACAAATTTACCGTTTTCAATTTTTATTTCGTTACAATTAAGAGCAGTTACCTCGCCGTTCTCATTTCCCTTAAATGATTTTGTACTAATACTCCATTTTCTTTGAACGCCTTCTTCATGACTTGAAGAAGTTCTGAGAATCATAGACCAGTAAGGCCAGGGTGTGCTTTCCGGTCTTTCAAGCGGCGGCATCGGCAGCACCTCAATTTGAGTAACCGACTTAGCGCCCTGCCTGTTTGAAGTGCCTACACAGTCGGAACCAGTATCTCCTCCGCCGATAACGACTACATCCTTCCCGCTTGCAAGTATTTGATTCATAACTTGATCGCCTGCGTTCACTTTATTCTGCTGAGCTAAAAACTCCATAGCAAAGTGAATTCCTTTCAGATCTCTGCCTGGAAGAATAACATCCCTCGGCTTTTCCGATCCGCCAGCAAGAACAACTGCGTCAAATTGCCTTCTTAATTCTTTAGCAGGAATGTTTTTTCCTATGTGCACGTTGGTTTTAAATTCAACGCCTTCAGCCTGCATCTGTTCTATGCGTCTATCGATGACACGCTTTTCCAGCTTGAAATCCGGAATTCCATATCTCAACAGTCCGCCGATTCTGTCATTCTTTTCGAATACGGTAACTGTATGGCCTGCCCTACACAACTG
>JAJYIL010000291.1 GCA_021790055.1 Bacteroidota bacterium | reverse complement strand
CCGATAACCATGAGCGCGGAGTTTTTCTTACAACAGACGGTGGCGCAAACTGGAAGCAGGTTCTGTTTGTTAATGATAAATGCGGCGCTGTTGATCTTGCTGCAGATCCAAAGCATCCATCGGTCGTTTATGCAGCGCTCTGGCAGATGCATATGCATCCCTGGCTGGATTATTATGATCCGGAGACAAGCGTAAATTCAGGAATCTATAAAAGTGAAGACGGCGGAGAACATTGGCAAAGACTTTCCGGCGGCGGCTTGCCTGAAGGCGCACTTGGAAGGATCGGCTTAGCAGTTGCGCGAGGCAGCAGCGGTAATACTGTCTATGCAACTATCATTGCTTCCGCAAAAGGCAAGAGCGGGTTGTATCGCTCAAATGACGGAGGCAAGAACTGGCAGTTTGTAAACCATGACGGCAGTCTTGCAAACTCATACTTCAGCCGGGTTACAGTCGATCCGAATAATGCGGACATTGTTTATGTTATGGGTAGATCAATCAGCCGCTCCGAAGACGGCGGAAAAAATTTTATGTTTTTTAAAGGCGCACCTGGCGGAGATGATTATCATTACCTCTGGATAAATCCCAAGAATCCTTCGCACATGATTACTTCATCCGATCAAGGAGCTGCCGTAACTGTTAACAACGGACAAAGCTGGACCGGCTGGTATAATCAACCTACAGGACAATTTTATCATATCGAAGTTGATGATCAATTCCCGTATAAAATTTACAGTGGACAGCAAGACAATGGCACAGTTGGAATTAAAAGTCAGGGTCCATACGGAGTTATTGAAGACCGCGACTGGCATCCGGTTGGCGGCGACGAACGCGATTACGATATTCCGAAACCCGGCGATCCAAATCTGGTCTTCGGTACCGGACTTGGCGGACCAATCTCACGCTTCGATAATCTTACCAGGCAGTCCGCAAATGTTTCCCCCTGGACTATTTCCACTTACGGCGAAAGACAGACCAAAGTTAAATACCGCTACACCTGGATTACACCTTTAGAGTTTTCGCAAATCAAACCGTATCCGCTTTTCTTTGGTGCGCAGGTGCTGTTCAAGTCAGTTGATAACGGAGATAATTGGCAAATTGTAAGTCCGGACTTAACTGGTAAGAAGCCGAATGCAAAGGTAAATGATAATCCTAATTTTAAAGAAGCGAAGGATGAAGGTTACGGTGTAATATTCTCTATTGCGCCTTCACCGATTTCAAGCAAAGTTATTTGGATTGGAACCGATGACGGTTTAGTTCAGCTTTCTACCGATGGTGAAAAAAGCTGGCATAATGTTACGCCGCCTTCAATTCCTTTATGGTCAAGGATTGATGCTATTTCACCCTCGCCGTTTTCGGTGAATGCTGCTTATGTTGCAGTTAATACCCACCGCACCGGTAAAAATTTTCCGTTGATTTTGAAGACGACCAACGATGGGAAAAAATGGCAGGTCATTTCTAATGGCATACCTAAAGATGAATACGTTAACTCCGTAAGAACAGATAACAAAGATAAAGGATTACTTTTTGCTGCTACCAACCGCAGCGTCTATGTTTCGTTTAATGATGGAGAAAACTGGCAGCCGCTTACATTAAATTTACCGACTACTTGTTATAATGATCTTGTTGTTCATAATAATGATCTAATAACTTGCACCCAAGGGCGGGGCATTTGGATATTAGATGATATTGCACCACTGAGAGAAATTTCTTCCTCATTAGAAAATGAAGCTGTTCATTTATTTAAGCCCGAGCAGGCATGGAGAATGCGCGGTGATGTAAACCTCGATACTCCATATCCGCCGTCAACACCGCTCGGACAAAATCCACCTAATGGCGCCATCATTGATTATTGGCTGAAGAATGAAGTTGATGGTCCGGTTACTTTAACAATAAAAGATTCACACGGTAATGTTGTAAAAAAATATTCGAGTCAGGAAAAACCGGAGAAGCTTCCCACAAACAGATATTTTCAAAAAGGCTGGCTGAGCAAACCCGAGCGTCTTTCAAATTCAGCAGGGATGCATAGATTTGTTTGGGATTTACGTTATGCCCGTCCGAAGTCTTTGGTATATCATTTTTCAATGGCAGCAGTTTGGAATGACGGAACACCGCTTCTGCCTCAAGGTCCATTGGTTCTACCCGGAAAATATTCCGCAACGCTTTCTGTTAGAGGAAAAGAATATACACAATCATTTTTGGTTAAGCTTGATCCCCGCGTGCACGTTAACGGGAAGGATTTAGCCGGGCAATTGGTATTGCTTCAATCGATAAACAAAATACTTGACAAAGCGGTTTCAATTCATAATGAAATTCAAATTAAATTGAAGGAAAATACTTCCGGACTTTCTTCAACTGAAACCGATTCTCTTAAAACTCTTTTGAATGGTAAAGGTTATAACTTTTCATCTTTAGCTGATGGATTATCCGGATTATCAACCATAGTGGAAAGTGCGGATGCGGCGCCGACGCAAGGACAGGAGAATGTTTTCGCTTACTATAAAAATCAGTTTGAAAAATTGATCAATAGATTTGATAAAGTTGAAGGAAAAGCTCAGACAAGCAGTAAGTGACGGTATTAGGGAATATGGTATAAAGGTATAGGGGTATATACATACTGTGTATCTATATACCATATACCTTTATAACTCAGTAATTCTTAACGACCACCTTCCCTATGGTATTTCCGGATTGAAAAACTTTTACTGCATCTATTAAATGATCGAAGTCGAATATCTTTCCGATGTAAGGCTTTTGAAGATTGAGACTTTCGATTTCATGGAGCATACTTTTTAACAAGTCAACCCGCTCGTAAAGCCAGATGAGATTGAAACCTAAAATTGATTTGTTGGATTCTATCAAAGTAAGTGTCTGGTACCGCGGCATGGTTATAAAGCGTAATGCAAGCTTAATATAATTGGGTCTTGAAGAATTAGAAGCGAATTGAGAAAGACCGTATGCAACCATTCTTCCGGTGGTATTAAGTAAATCAAAGCTGTCTTTCTGAACCTTACCGCCGACAGCATCTAAAACAAGATCAAGCTTTCTCCCGTTCAGGCTTTTAGCTAATTGATTTTTGAAATCACCATTCCGAACAATTATTTCGTCATAACCTTCAGACCTCAGCAGGTCTGATTTTGAAGGGTTACCGATAGTTCCGATTGTAAAGGCAGAAAACTTTTTTGCAATGCGGTTGGCATAAATTCCAACGCCGCCTGCAGCGCTGTGAATCAATACGGTTTGGTTCTTCGTAATGCTGCCAAGTGGAACCAGGGCATAATAAGCTGTAAGAGCCTGCACTATGAAGGAAGCGCCTTCCTCTAAAGTCCAATCATCCGGCAGCTTTATAATATAACGTTGATCAAGATTTAAATGCGAAGTATAGGAACCAAATTTTACCGAGCCCATTACTTTATCATTTATTTCAAAGTCTGCAACATTTTTTCCTTTATCGATTATTACACCGCTGAACTCAAGACCGGGGATAAAATTTTCTTTGGGAGACGCCTTATAAAGCCCAGCAATAGTAAAGACGTCGGCAAAATTTAATCCGATTGCTTTAATTTCAATTGTAACTTCGTTCTCACCCGGAGAATTTATTTCTTCGGTAACAAGGTTCAAATTATTGAGAGAACCTACCTTGCTTAACCTGTAAGATCTCCTTTTCATAAATAGCCTTTGGGAAATTTAATTGTAAATCTATTTTTACATAATTTAAATGTCAAATTATACTTCCCTTTAAAATTTTTTGGTAGATAATTCTCAATCATGTTGAATAATTAATTGGAATGATAGAATGTTGGAGTTATGGAGTAAAAACGAAACCACATAGCTTAATTTATTTCATTACTCCACTATTCCAATTCACCAAAGATGAGTTTGCATATTTTGAATTAATTATATTTACCTCTCAAAATTTAACGATGTTAAGAGATGAATCCTTGGCGCGGTTTAAAAGATTTGCCTAAAAGTATGTGGCTGCTTTTTGCCGCTACGCTTATAAATAGATCAGGTACAATGGTACTGCCGTTTCTTGCAATTTATTTGACTCAGAAAATCGGCATTACACCGGAAAAAGCCGGTATTGTTCTGGCGTTCTATGGTTTAGGTGCGCTTGTAACTTCTCCGGTTGTCGGAAAGATGAGCGATAAAATAGGCTCTTTGAGAATAATGAAATTCTCTTTAATTGTATCCGGTTTAGTGATGTTTGCCTATTCATTTATTAATGATTTTGCGATGATTGTTACCGTAACATTTGTTCTCTCGGTTATCAGTGAGGCATTCAGACCGGCAAACCTTTCTTTAATTTCAGATATCGTAGACTCTAAAATGCGGCGACCGGCTTTTGCCTTAAACAGGCTGGCTATAAATGCGGGAATGAGTATTGGTCCCGTGGCAGGCGGCTTCTTAGCTCTCTTAAACTTCCATTATATTTTTTATGTTGATGGTATTACCTCAATTATCTCCGGAATTTTTTTAATAATGACCTCGCAAAAATATTTTGGCGGGCATGAAGTTCATAAAAAGAAGTTAATTGTAGATCCTACGGGAAAGAAGAGAGAAAATATTTTTACCGATACACGGCTTTTATATTTTATGCTGGCGCTTTTGCCTGTGCCCATGATTTATATGCAGCACCAATCTTCAATGCCGGTATATATGGTTCGCGACCTGCATTTCTCCGATGCAACCTACGGGGTTCTTTTTACTATTAATACGGTGATGATAATTTTCATTGAAGTTCCTCTCAATAATTTATTAAATAAATGGACGGACAGGAAGCTTTTATCCTTAGGCTCACTTCTTTGCGGTATCGGCTTTGGCGGGATGGCTCTAGCAAAAGATATATACGGCATCAGCCTTACAATTGTAATCTGGACATTTGGCGAGATGATTATTTTCCCGGCGAGCTCTGCTTACATGTCTGAGATTGCGCCGGTTAATAGACGGGGCGAATATATG
>JAJYIL010000003.1 GCA_021790055.1 Bacteroidota bacterium | reverse complement strand
TTTACCATTTTCGGTAAAGTAATTGAAGGGATGGACGTTGTAAAAAAGATTGGCAAGGTACCTGTAACCAAGCCTTACGACAAACCGGTTAACCCCGTAATTATGGAGAAGGTAACTATAAAGCATTTGCCTAAACAGGAATGAATTATGATTGACAAAAAAGAAATAAAAAAGAGCTACAAACTGACGATGACTCCAATGGGAGTTTATCAAATAAAAAACCTGGTTAACAGAAAGATCTTTGTCGGAAGCAGTAAAAATATTTCCGGAAGAATAAACCGGCACAAATTCCAGCTTCAGTTTGGAGGCGAAGAAATAAAGGAGTTAATGGACGACTACAGAAAGTTCGGCGCAGAGAATTTTTCCTTCGAGACTCTTGACCAGCTTAAACCAAAAGACGAGCCCGGCTATGATTATTCAGAAGACCTTGAAGTGCTTAGAGAATTGTGGATGGAAAAGCTGCAGCCGTTCGGGGAACGCGGTTACAATAAAAAAGATTAGGTGCAAAGAACACCAGGCAATTCGATGGTTGTTATGTTGTTAAACTATTGTTATAAAAAAGATGAATGCTAAACAAAGCATAAATAACAATTGAATGATGCGAAGCAAATGACAATCAATTACCTAACGTCTCTTTGATTATTATACTTGCCTTCTCAAAGTCCGGTGAGTCTATCCAGTTAATCTTAACTCCCTCACGCTCCATTTTACGGAACCAGGTTGCCTGGCGCTTAGCAAACTGATGGATGGCGCTGTTAAGCTTCTGGAACATGTCGTTATAATTCAGTCCTCCCTTTAGATAAAGTCCAACGAACTTGTACTCAAGTCCGAAGAAATTGAGCTTTTCAAAAGTAACTCCTTCCTTTAGTAATCTCTCTACCTCTTCAATCATTCCGTGTTGAAGACGGAATATTAATCTTTCGGTGATCCGTCTTTTTATTTCTTCCCGCTCAGGCATAATGCCTATGTTGTGAGAATTTACTTCAAGCTCGGCAACCGGAACGGCTGCTTCGGAAACCAGGATGGCTTTAATTATTCTTTCTTTATCAAGAAGATCCGTTGTGTTGTGCGGCTTTGAATTTATTCCAAGAAGCATTTCACGCAGCTCATCAATGTCTTTCACTTCCAGTTCGTGAAACCTATCAGTGTTGTCATTCGATACTTTTAGCTTGTAATTCTGGAGAATGCTGCTAAGATAAAGTCCTGTGCCGCCTACAAGAAAAGGAAGTTTATTTTTCTCTTTTATCTCCCTAAAAACATCATTAAAATATTTCTTAAACAAGAATAAATTAAATTCTTCTTTTGGATCTATGATGTTGATTAAATGGTAAGGGATTTGTTTGCCGTTAACTATGTAGTCGGATAAATCTTTCCCCGTCCCGATGTCCATTCCCTTATAGACCTGGCGTGAATCTGCCGAAATTATCTCACCGTCGAACTCATTCGCAAGAAGTGCCGCAAGCTTTGTTTTACCTGTGGCGGTGGGTCCGAGGATTGTAATCAGGTTAAATGACATTTGAGTTATTTAAGGTATACGGTATAGGTTATAAGGGAGGCTTACACGCCCATATACCCTATACCTTTATGCCAATAAAACATTTATTAGCTTTTTTGCTGTCATGCTGCAGCAGGCAGAGTAATAATGAACGAAGCTCCGTCGCTTACGCCGTAATTTAATTTCAATTCTCCGCCGTGATCTTTTATAATTTTACTTGCAATAGAAAGACCGAGTCCCGGCTTATTTTCAGGGAAAGCAAAGAAAGGATCGAATATTTTTCCCTTTATGTCTTCGCTTATTCCTATCCCGCTATCCTTTATTTCAAACCGCAGGCTATTTTCTTCTTTCTCGCATGTAACGTAAATGCTTCCTCCTTGCGGCATAGCTTCGCAGGCGTTCTTTATAACCTGGAAGAATGCAATATAAAATGCGTGTCTATCAATATTGACTGAAGCATCGGTAAGACACTTCTTGAAAAGCTTTGATTTTCTCTGTTCAACATATTCGGCAAGCATCTCCAATGTGTCGTCAAGAATTTTTCGAATCCCGGCAGTCTCTTTCTTCAGAGCTGACTTACCGTTGATAAAATCGGAAACAACTCCGGCTTCCTTTAAAATAATTTCCGCCTGCTGAAGTGCTAAGCCGGAAGCGTCCTTTATTTCCTCTGCTTCTGATTTCTTTCTAATGAAATCAAGATATCGTACTAAAAGAGAAGAAGATGCTTTTAGGTCGCTTGCGAGGAACTTTGAAGTTTTACTGAAGTACATGTATTCGTCTTCTATAGTTTTGTTTGCGCTGTCAAACGGCTTTTCCATATTGTTATCTTCCATTGATTTCGAGCTTTCCCTTGCCGTAGAAATTGCCGTAGAAATATCCAGTGATAAAAGTGAAAGCATTTCTATATCCGTGGAAGTAAAGCCGTTCTTGCCGCTGTTGATCATCTGGATGACCGCAACAAGGTTCCCGCCTTCATTCATAATTGGATATATTAGCATATCTTCAATTAAAATATTTTCAACAGAATCGAATTGGGGATTATATCTCGCATCAAATGTTGGCTCGTTAAGATTAATAACCTCTCTTGTAATTGCGGCGCCTCCGACCAGACCTTCGCCTGACTTTACTTTCTTTATTTCCTCGCTGTTATCCATAAAAGGATAAGACCAGAGCTCTCCATCCTTATTTTCCGAAATGAATATCCGTATTATCTGGGCATCAAACAAATCGATCAATGTTTCGACGGCGGAACGGGCTGTATTCTCGAGACCCCTGCCTGAATATATCTTTCTAACCGCCTGGGATATTTTCTTATAATCAATTAAAGCCTCAGTAGACGGTAAAGAAATTTCCGGCATTTCTGCTTCCGGCTCAACGAATAAATTATCATTTGAGTTGTGTTCCGGGATGTTTTTTTCAAGGTCAAATTCATCTGATTTCTGAATGCCCTCATCTGCCGGTCCGGGTTCATCATGAAAAAAGGTTTCGTCGGAATTCAACTTAAAGATGTTATCAGAATTTTCATCGTAGATTTGTTCGTTTAATTTTGTCTCCTCCAGGTCATCAGATGAATCGTTTAGAGTAATTCCTTCTTCAATAAATTCATTGCCCGGTGTTTCAATTTTATTTTCTAAATTGAAATCATGAATAGCAGAATCAATATTTTCGTCCGGCATTTCCAGGATATCTTCCTGCAGCAAAGAGTCATCCATAATTTCTTCCGGTTCATCGGAAGTAACCGCTTCTTCTCGGATTGCTTCCTCAGTAATTTCTTCTCCTTCGATTCCGGGTTCATCAGATTCGATTTCCTCGCTGTTAATATTCTTTTTAATCGACTTGTCGGCTGAGATTAATTCATAGAGTTCTTTCCTAGATAAGGTATACAGGACACAGTCCGTATTTGCAATTGCCGAAGAGTTACGCGGTACTTTATCGAAGAGTTCTAACTCGCCGAAGAAGTCGTTCTTCCCTTTACGGAAAATGCTCGTGCCGTTTTCTGCAGAATGAGCTTTTAATTTCACTTCGCCTTCGATTATAAGAAAGATATTTTCACCGGCATCTCCCTTTTGAAAAATGATGTCTCCCTCCCTGAATGATAAGAAATTGTTCTGCCGCAATTTCATTTTTAACCTGGATGGATCGATGCCCTTAAAGAGCCGGTTCTTCATCAGCGGTGCCGTATCTTTATTCCGTTGCATAAATACCAATTAAATTTTCATTACAATTTTTAACCTACATACTAATTATAATGAATTATTTAGAAATAGAAAACGAAATAAGCCGTATAAAATTTGGATTTCGTAAAAGCAGGTTTTATCGTAAATTTGGGTTTGCAATTTGAATGAATCCTAAAAAGAGATTGTGCATCAGATGGAAGAACAGCAAATAATAGAAGCGGCAAAGAATGGCGATAAGAAGGCGATGTCCGAGCTTGTAAAAAGCTACGAGAAGACAGTCTACAATTTCGCATTTAAAATTTGTCGCGATTCCCTTAAGGCTGAAAACATAATGCAGGAGACTTTTTACAGCATGATTAAGTCGCTGCGCCAGTTTGACGGGAAGTCAAAGCTTTCTACATGGCTTTACAGAATTGTTTCAAACCATTGCCTAATGGAAGCCAGGAAGAAAAAATATGAATCGGTTTCAATTGATGATGATGACGGCTTGTATGATAACAGCTATGCTGCGGGATGGGATTCCGTACCGGCAAATGTAGTTGAAAACAACGAGCTTAAAAATATTTTAGACGAAGCAATTCAAAAGCTCTCACCCGATTATAGAATTGTGTTTTTGTTAAGAGACGTTGAAGGGCTATCGACCGAAGAAACCGGGAAGATTACCGAGCTCTCAGTTCCGGCTGTTAAATCGAGACTTCATAGAGCCAGGGCTTTCTTAAGAAAAGAAATAAATAAGGCATTCCAAAAATGAAAGTAGAAAAGATTACTTGTAAAGATGTTATGAGCCATATCTGCGAGAGTCTCGGCGAAGATCTCGAATCACCAAAGTGCATAGAGATTAAAAGCCATCTGGATGAATGCCCGGACTGCAGCAACTATTTTAAGTCTGTAGAGAAAACCATCGACTTCTACAAGAAATATAATGTTGAGCTGCCCTCGGAAGCGCATAATAAGCTTATCGAATTTTTAGGATTGAGTGAAGATAAGTAATTTACCTCTCAGGCGCCGGTGTTGTGCTTCCGCCGTCAAATACATATTTCCATGAGCCGTCCGGCTGTTTTTTCCAGATTGTAACGTAATTTCCATTAACTAGCCGGGACCACGCATAGTATCCTCCAATGCTGTTAAATAGTTCTATATAAACTAACAAGGTCCGGCATTAAAAGGAATATTTGGGGATAAATTTTGAAGAAAGATTTTCAAGTATTTTAGAACGGTTTGATTAAAAATCTTTGAGCTTGACTGCATGAAGGCATGATTGCATGTTTATTATTCCATGCAATCACGCAGTATGCATTCTAATCTTCGTCGGTTACGCAGCCTTCTGATGCGGACGAAACGTTTTTAATATATTTATAGAGGATGCCGCTTGTCGCTTTAAACGCAGGCTGTTTCCATTTGCTTCTTCGCTCTGCCAAAACTTTATCCGGTAAATCCACGGATAAAATATTTTTCTCTGCATCAATTGTAATTACGTCTCCGTTTTCTAAAAGAGCAATATTACCGCCGGTCTGCGCTTCGGGAGTAATATGACCTACTACGAATCCATGAGTTCCGCCGGAAAATCTTCCGTCGGTAATAAGTGCAACGCTCTTGCCTAAACCGGCGCCCATTATTGCAGCGGTTATTTCAAGCATCTCGCGCATGCCGGGTCCGCCTTTCGGTCCTTCATAACGGATTACTATTACGTCACCTGCTGCAATTTCTTTTCTTTCGATTGCCTTCAGAGTTTCTTCTTCTGAGTTATAAACTTTTGCCGGACCGGAAAACTTCAATCCTTCTTTGCCCGTAATTTTAGCAACTGCGCCTTTTTCGGCAAGGTTGCCGTATAGAATTTGGAGGTGACCGGTTTTCTTAATCGGGCTGCTTAACGGAAATATTATTTTCTGTCCTTCTTTTAAGTCTGGAAGACTTTCAATATTTTCTCCTAAAGTTTTGCCAGTAACTGTAATACAGTTTCCATCGAGCATTCCTTCCTTCAGCAATACTTTTTGAACTGCCGGAACGCCGCCGATCTCACCCAGGTCTTCCATAACATACTTGCCGCTTGGCTTCAAATCGGCAAGATAAGGAGTGCGGTTTGAAATTTCCTGAAAGTCTTTAAGGCTTAAATTAACGTTTCCTGCTTTTGCCATTGCAATTAAATGGAGAGCAGCATTTGTAGAGCCTCCCAGGGCTATTACAACCGTAATAGCATTTTCGAAGGCTTTCTTTGTCATTATGTCCTTAGGTTTTAAATCTTTTTCTAAAAGATTTAAGATTGCCTTCCCGGCATCGTAGCATTCTTTTGCTTTTTGCTCGCTGTTTGCCGGGCAAGATGAGCTGTAAGGAAGACTCATACCCATAGTTTCGATTGCCGAAGCCATTGTGTTTGCCGTATACATTCCACCGCAAGCGCCTTCTCCGGGACATGCATGGTGAAGTACATTTTCAAGATCTTCTACTGTAAAATCTTTTGATAAATATTGACCGTAAGCTTCGAAGGCAGAAACAATATCTAATTTCTTTCCCTGATAAAATCCTGCTCTAATTGTTCCGCCGTAAACCATAATTGCTGGGCGGTTTAATCTTGACATTGCCATTACGGAGCCGGGCATGTTTTTGTCGCAGCCAGGTATTGCAATAAGAGCATCATACCAATGCGCGCCCATAACAGTTTCAATTGAATCGGCGATTATGTCTCTTGACGGAAGAGAATATTTCATACCTTCGGTACCCATCGAGATTCCGTCACTTACGCCGATGGTATGGAATATCAATCCTATTAAACCAGTGTCCTGTACTCCTTTCTTTACAAGCTTGGCAAGATCGTTAAGATGCATGTTGCATGTGTTGCCTTCCCAGCCCATGCTTGCAATACCGATCTGAGGTTTCTTAAAATCTTCGTCAGTTAATCCGATGCCGTGCAGCATTGCCTGCGAGCCGACCTGAGAACGGGTCTGCGTTAATCTTTTACTGTATTTGTTTAGTCCTTCTTTCATAATTTACCTCTAAAATAAAAATTTTCATTGGATTCAGTTTTATAAACTTAAACTAAAACATGATCTTTTGTGAGATTAAGTTTAAGTGAAAGCTTACCCAAACTTGTCGGTAACAAGTGCGGCAGGCAGGTTTAATAGCCGATATCTTAAATGTAAGAGCTCTTTTGAAGTTCAAATTTACAAAATAAAAAAAAGTTTTAACAGAGAAAGACGGGAAATATCTAAGATAAATTATTTGGAAGAATTATTAACTAACTTTTTTATGTGTCATAATAGAGTTATAGAATTTGGTCCTTAATCCATTACTCCAATAGGAATCTAATCTGATTAATATTCTAAAACATTATGGCGTCAACTCTTTCTTTTCTCTCGGACTTTTTCTCTGCGGCAATATTTCAAATGAACGGATATCCTTCGTTCCGTCAACTTCTATTTCTACTTTATATTTTCCAGGGCGAAGATACGTTTTACCGTTATCAGTCTTTTCAAAATTAACTTCAGATTTAGTTAATTCTTTTTCTTTATTTCCATTAAATTTTTTTTCAAGTAACTTTTTATAAGATTCAACTTTGTTTGAATCGATGGAAAGATGGTAGTTGTAAAAGTTCAAGCCGTGGTCGCATGTGTCTGCAATTTGCTTTAACGTTTTTCCATCTTCTGTCAAAATATTAATCTTTGCAATATTATTAGAGCCGCTGTAAAATGCAATCTTCATCTCCGGCTGAAACGGTTTGCCCCATGTGTAATCTTTATTGCCCCAGGAAGAATTATAAGGAAGATTATTCAAAGCGAAAAGATAAACTTTCTTGGACATCAAGGTATCGGTAAGCTGTTCAATATATTTAACGTCTCCTATAAAAATTGATCTTCCATGAGTCCCCACTACAATTTTTTTATCTCTTGGCTGTATTGCAACATCATGCACCGGTACTTGCGGCAATCCTTTGAAGAACGGCATGAAGATTTTTCCGGCATCGAGCGAAACATAAAGCCCGTTATCGGTTCCGACGTATAAAATATTTTTATTCGTCGGATCTTCTTTAACAACGTTTATAGATTCTTCGGGAAGGTTTGTGCCGATCTTCTTCCAATCTTTTCCGTAATCGGTAGACCGGTATAAATATGAATTAAAATCATCCCATCTATATCCGTTAAGAGAAACATAAACAGTTCCGGTATCAAAAGCTGAGGCTGTTACTCTGCTGACCCATAAATTCTGCGGAAGCTTGTCTGAAATTCTTTGCCAGTTTACACCGCCGTCTTTAGTAACATAAACCAGACCGTCGTCGCTGCCGGTGTATATCAATCCGAATTTAAGCGGCGATTCATCAATCGTAGTTAAAGTACCGTAAGGAACGTTGCCGTTTTTTCCGCCTTTGGTTAAGTCACCGGAAATCGGAACAAGATGCTTGCCTTGATTCAGTGAGCGGTAAAGAATGTTTGAACCGATGTAAAAAACATCGTGGTTGTGGCTGGATAATTTTATGGGCGATTCCCAATTGAATCTGAGATTTGGCGTACCGATATTATTTACGGGCATTACGGATTCATCTTTTCCGGTTTTGGTATTTACCTGATAATAATATCCAAATTGAAAGCCGGTGTAAACAAGATTGTTGTTTGTAGTATCAACAGCAACCTGCATTCCGTCCCCGCCCATTATTGATTTGAACGGATACTGTCCGGTTGAATACCATTCGTAGTTTGGAGAATAATCACTTGGACCATACCAAACGCCGTTATCCTGCATTCCGCCGTAGACATTGAACGGCTTATCCATATCAAAGGCAACGCTGTAGAATTGTCCGACTGCCGGCGTATTTGCTTTGAACCAAGTTTTACCTTTGTTATAAGTAATATTTACTCCCCCGTCATTGCCGATGATTAAGTGGTCAGGTTTGTTTGGATTAATCCAAAGAGCATGGAAATCTCCGTGAACATTATCACCGTCAACAAGCGAGAAGGTCTTTCCGCCGTCTTCAGAGCGAAGAGTGGGAACACCGAGTATATAAATTTCTTTGTCGTTGATTGGATTTACACGAATTTGTCCGAAATAATATCCGTAAGTGTAAAACATATCATCGATATATTTTTCATTTGCCTTCTTCCAAGTTCTACCGCCGTTATCGGAGCAGTAAACTTCTGTGCCGATAATTGGCGTTGAATAAAGCTGCGCTTCCGCATCTTCAAGATAAACAGCTACATCTTTAACCGAAATCTTTCCTGACCTTACCATCTGTTTTACATCCGTTGCGGTATATTTTTCAGGAAAGCCATTCTTATCAAAAAATTTATCCAGTTCATCATCATTTAACTTTAGAAAATCTTCCTTTGACGTTTTTAAAAGTTTCTCACGAGTTATGACATTTTGTTTTTCCCCTTCTTCTTTCTTCCGATGAAATTGATTGTCAAGGACTGCATAAATTATCTGCGGATTTTTCGGATAGACAGCAAGCCCGATTCTTCCAACTCCTTCACCGTTTGGAAATCCGCTGCCGGGACCTGAAATTAAATTCCAAGTATCGCCGCCGTTGGTGCTTTTATAAATACCTGAGGTTTTTCCTGCACCGACAAAGTTCCAAGGATATCTTATTCGATGCCAAAGTGCCGCGTAAAGAATTTTCGGATTAGAAGGATTGATTGCAAGATCAATTGCACCGGTCGTATCATCAACAAATAAAGTATTCTTCCAAGTTTTACCACCATCGATAGTTTTAAAAACTCCGCGTTCCGGATTTACGGAATAAAGATGACCAACTGCTGCAACCCAAACTGTATTTGGATCGTCCGGATCGATTACAATTCTTCCTATATGCTGAGTTTCTCCAAGCCCCATCCACTGCCAGGTTTTTCCTTTATCGGTACTTTTATAAATACCTGTACCGGCATAAGATGAACGACTTGAATTGCTTTCACCTGTTCCAACCCAGAATGTTTTACCATGATTCCAATCTACAGCTATTGCGCCGATTGTCATCGAGGCTTCTTCATCGAACAGCGGAGTAAAAGATATTCCATTATCTGTAGTTCGCCACAATCCGCCTGAAGCATACGCAACATAAAAATGTGTTGGATCCTGGGGATCGGCTGAAATATCATCAACGCGTCCGCTCATGATCGTAGGTCCGATTGATTTAAGCTCAACATTTTTTACCAGAGAGTTTTTTCGCATTTCAACCCTTTGGTTGTATGCATCAATTCTTTTTTGGATTGAAGTTGCAGGATAAGGATTTTCGGTTTGGGCTAAACAGATTGATGCAAAAAGGAAGGAGACGGAAAATAAAAATATTTTCATTTGCTTGTCATTCGCTTTATGATTTGAGAGATTAGTCCGGCAGTTTTATCTTTTACCTGGTGATAAATTGTTTCGGATTTCTTCATAAATTCCTGGGCTGCTTTCTTATCGGATAGACTTGAGCAATTTATTACAACATTGAGGAAAGCTCCTTCGGCAGCGGCTGAAGCCAGGGACATTGCAACTCCTGCATCGGATACCGAATTCTGGTTTCCTTTCACCGCAATTATATCGAGAAGCGGTATTAGATCATTACATTTAATTATTACTTCCTCGGGAACAAGAGCTGCTTCAAATGTTGCATGCTCTATTGCCGATTGCCGGAAAGCCTTCCCGGCGTCCGTTTCCTTTGGCAGCTTGAATGCATCCATTACCCTATCGAACGCTTCGTTGTCTCTTTCAGCCAGCAAAAGAAATTCTTTTTTGATAGCTTCAAACTTGGTCAGCAGTTCTTTTGCTTCCGGTTCAAAGCTCTGATATTTCTTTTTACCAATCGTAAGATTGCAGACCATTTCTCCAAGTGAAGATGCAAGCACTCCGCATAAAGCGGCTACATTTCCACCGCCCGGTGTAGGGGAGTTTGATGATAACTCTTCAAAATAATTCTTCAAAGATTTAGTTAAATTCATAAGTTCTCCGGTTAAATCATGTAATCTATTATTTTTTCACTTTTGTGGAATGGATTCAGATTGCTGAGTCCAAGCTTTTCAATTGCAAAATCGACTAAAGATTTTTCATCGTACTTTTTCTCGCCGGCATAATACTTACCGGCAAGCAGCAATGCCTCAAGCGGAACAAGTCCCACAATCTCGCTGCCGGTGACATTAATACCTAACCTATCAGCTTCTTTTTTAACTTCTTCAAATGCAACGTGAATCGGGGTAACGTGGTAATTAGTTAAGTTCATAGAGACCTGGGTAATTTTGTATTTTTCAAGCGACACACCCATTCCTTTTACGCATTTCAACTTGCCTGGCTCTCTAACTGCTTGTCCATTTATCTTAATTATTTTGCCTGCTTCGTCTCTTTTCGGTTTGCCGGACTCTCGTAATATTTCTCCAATCTCTTTCGCAAACCTTACATCTTCACTTTTCAAATTAACATTGTAAGCTATAAGAAAAAACCGGGCGCCGGTTACAATTGCTCCTAGCTTTGGATTATAAACAGCATCACCGAAATCCGGTTTCCATTCGGGATCTTTCAGCTTTTCTTCAAGTCCTTCATACTCGCCTTTTCGAATGTCTGCAAGATTTTTCCTGGATGCTTTTCGGGCAGAGTTTTCATACAGATATACCGGGACTTCCAAAGTTTCCGAAATGCTTTCTGCATAAGATTCTGAAATTTTAATACAGTCTTCCATAGTTGTATTTTTTACAGGCACAAATGGAACGACGTCTATCGCACCAATCCTTGGATGCTCTCCTTTATGGTTTCTCATGTCAATGCGTTCAGCCGCTGCTTTGCTTACTGCGATTGCGCCTTCGAAAATTCCCGTATCGCTTCCGGCAAGCGTTACAACTACGCGGTTGTAATCAGAATCCGGTTCTATGTTTAACAGCTTGCATTCTCTTACTTTATTCAAAGAGTCTTTCATTAAATGAAAAGTCTCTTCTCTTTTCCCCTCGCTGAAATTGGGTACGCACTCGATAATTTTCATGAGTATTTTTTCTTTTTGATATGATATTAAGTGATGATCTTTTTAAGTAAGATTTTCCCGGGGTGGTTTAAAATACTAATTGCTTCCACTGCTTCTTGTTTCAATGTACGTTTGCCAGGGTATCTAAATTCAACCGCTAAGACAGTTAGAAATGCAAAGTCGTTGTTTAAATTTTGGAATCCGGGATAGAGAGTTAGAAGGAGTTTTAAAAGTACAGTTAGATCGTGTACTTTTTTAAATTCAATATTATTTTGTTGAAGAATAGCTTTTAATAATTTTTCAACTGATTGCTGGCAATGAAAGCAATCAGCGTCCCAATTTGGTTTATTTCTGACTTTATATTCTCTGCGGGCAGCTCTAAAGTCAGCTTCAGCTTTATTTATCCATTCATTAACCAGCTCATTCATATAGAACTTTACCGTTATTAATAATTTCCTGCAGAAAGAAGTCACCTAATCTCAGCCTCTTTTTCAGGGGTTTGGAATCTCTTACAATCAAATCTACCGGGAAGTTTCTTAGAATTTTTTTCCTAATTTTGAACGCTTGTTCAGATACTCTCTCGGGGAAATTTCCTATTACTAAAATATCTATATCGCTGTCATCGTTCGAATAGTCATTAGAGTAAGAATCGAATAAAATTATTTTTTGCGGATTAAATTCTGCTGCAATTCTCTTTGCATAATTTTCAATTTCAGATAGCTTAACGGATTTCATTTTATTTTTCGAATTTTCATCGGTCATTGTTTGATGCAAATATAAGTCGATTTATTTATAATTTCATATCGTTATGGTAATTCGGGCGCTAAATAATTTTGAAAGTAAAAGAAGTTGTATTCACTCTTTCGTTTCAAGCTTCAGAGATTTTTCAATGAAAGTAACCCTGTCACCTTTGTCGATTAAAATTACTGTTGACGACCTGGTGCCGTAAAACGGAGTAGCGACAAAAACCGGAGAGACTGCCCTTTCAATTTCGATTGTTAATCCGGTGTCAGGCAGCAGTTCATCAGGCGGAATGGAAGTGTCGGATAGAATTTTAAAAAGATTATCAGCCGAAATATCTTCTTTGCTAAGAATTTCTGTGAAAGATGTCTTACTCTTTTCAACTTTATGCCAGGGGGTACCGAGCAGGTGGTTGTTTAGACCGTAAATTCCCGGCGGTAATTTTTTGGATTTTTTAGTTTGATTTGAGAATTTGACTAATTCACCTCGTGAAGGCGCCTCTTTCCTTAAGTTCTTCATGTCCCTGTAATTTGTAATTGCAGCGAACCTGCCTTGCATGGTAATACCCAGCCAGGTGCCTTCGGCTTACAGATCTTTTCCGGCAAGAAATCCTGGAAATTCCTGCCAGAACTTTGAAGGTTCGGCAGGGCGATTGTAAAATTCATTCCGGTTTGCCGCAACTATTACCTTGTATTTTGGATGCATTTCAAATGACATTAGAAGAAGGCACATATTTACTCCTGCATAAAATCATATTCTAAATTAAGAAATTATCCCGAGAAAAATATTTTTCCTAAAATTTCATAAAATATATTCGATGATCAATTAGGAATATAATGTCCAAATAAATGAATAGAGTTTTATATCAGGATAGTTATTTTTGAAACCCAATGTAAAATTATTAGGTATAATGTTGTTAAAGAAAATTGTTTTGAAAGTTGAGAAAAGGGAATTAAAAAATGTTAAAGAAGTTTTATGGTCTTTTAAAGAATCTAAGCCGGAAGTATCTATCGATGCACTAAGACACGGTACACTTGGCGAAGATACCTTGGTCAGCTTTAATGTGGACGAGAAGCATTATGAAGCTTTAATTGGGAAGCTTAATGAATCTGGCATTAGGGTACTTTTACCGGCAACCAAATCTGAAAAAGAAAATCTTGCTGTAAAATTAAAGCCGAAAGTTATATCGACTAATAATGCACAGGGCGAAAGCAATAGGCTTGATGTTGAAACTCATGCATTAAATAAGCGCGCGATAAACACGCCAGCCGCAGTACTTGATGCTACTATTGAAAATGGCAACTACGAAAAAGTAATTCAAATTTCAAAGGATTTTAAAAGCGGGTTTGAGTTAATTAAAAAAGCAAAAGATAATTTAGGGAAAGCCGTAACTAATGCAGTTAACAACGCATTTGAAAAAGCATCAAAAAGCATGTTTGAGTTTACCAGCGGTTTTAACCAGCTTATTAAGATAGCTTCGGACAGAAATTTGAAGGCAATGCATTTGATCGACCAGCAGAAGACAGCCGGTCTTTATGCCATTAACTTGTGCGCTTCCCGTAGGGAATATCTTAACTTGTTAATTCAAATATGCAATAATAATTCAATTCCGAATATTGTCTGCTTAAAAGCCTCGGTGGAGCTTGCAACAATGGTATTAGATGAAGAAGACAGCAATGAAGACACGGAATATGCAGTCAGGTATCTTAATATTAAATGGCTGCAGATTGTGTTTGACACAACCGGGGACGAAATTACACAGAAACAAAAAAATTCCGTGAAGGAATTAATTTCTAGAGTAAGAAAAATACGGAATGAAAGAAATCTTTAGGATTTTTTAACTGTTGCAAATTCAAAATATTATTCGCAGTTTATACTAGCTGAATTTCATTTTTAGGAAATAAGCAGCTAAGAATAAATATTTTTGTTTGCATGAAAGAACTTTTCAGTATTTTTAATAATGTAAATAAAAGGGGTATTAGAATTGTCCTTATTCTATCGAATGTACTTATATTTCAATTCTTCGTGCTTGCCCAGGAAGCGGATATGAACTTTGAGCATATCCTGAGCGACAAAGGTCTTTCGCAAAACACAATTCATTGCATACTTCAAGACAGTAAAGGCTTTCTTTGGTTTGCCACAGAAGACGGGCTGGATAAATATGACGGCTACAATTTTACTGTTTACAAAAATAATCCGATGGATAAAAATTCTATCTCCGATAATTTCATCTGGACTATGTACGAAGATAGGAGCGGCGCGCTCTGGATAGGAACAAACAGCGGCGGGCTCTGCAAGTTTAATAGAGCAACTGAAAAGTTTACAAATTATAAGTATGATCCTTCTAATCCTAATAGCCTTAGCAACAACAATGTTAGAGCAATCTTTGAAGACAGCCGTGGTACGCTCTGGATAGGTACCGAAGGAGGCGGCTTAAATGAATTCGACAAAAAAGAAAAAAAGTTTATTCACTTTACAAATAATCCAAACAACCCTCATAGCTTAAGCAATAATGTTGTGCTTTCAATATATGAAGATAACAGCGGCGCTTTATGGATTGGCGGCGACGGCGGACTAAACAAATTTGACAGAGCCGGCAACAACTTTACAAGCTTCCAATTCGATCCCCATAATCCTCGTAGTTTAAGTACCAACGTAGTCCTTTCAATTGATTGCGATAAGTTAGGAAATTTTTGGGTAGGTACTTTAAATGGTCTTAACCTGTTTGATAGAAAAACGAAAACCTTTCAGAGATATTTTTGCAACACAGATATCTTTAGCAACCTAGACAACAACAGAATTAACCAGATACTTGAAGACAGCTATGGAACCCTGTGGGTAGCTACCGGCGGCGGTTTATATAAATTTAATAGAAGGACTAAAAGATTCATCAGTCTAAACCCGGAAACCCTTCACCCGGCAAGTATAAGCAATAAAAATATTCTTTCAATTTACCAGGACAATTCAAATATAATATGGATAGGAACCGGTGAGGGCGGAATAATTAAGTTTGATAGAGAGAGGATGAAGTTTAAGCATTACATGAACGACCCTTCGAATCCAAACAGCCTTAGCTATAACACAGTGCGCGCACTTTACCAGGACAAATCGGGAATTTTGTGGATCGGTACCCTTGGGGGAGGATTGAACCGGCTCGACTTAAAAACGAATATGTACACTCACTACATCTATCAGTCAAAAAATCCTTACAGCATCAGCAACAACTCTGTAATATCAATTTATAGGGATAGGACAGGTACACTTTGGGTTGGCACATGGGGCGGCGGACTGGATAAGGTTATTGACAATGAGAATCCTGACAAGCTCAAATTTGAATCCTTCAAGCACGATCCTTCTAATCCTTACAGCATTAGCAATGATATTATTCAATCCATCTTTGAAGACGATCAAGGAAGGCTTTGGATAGGAACAGGCGTAGGTCTAAACTTGTTGGATAGGAAATCCGGGAAATTTTATGCATTCAAAAATAATCCGGTTGATCCGCAAAGTATAAGCGAGGATCAGGTCCAGTCATGCATAATTGAAGATAGAAATAGAAATTTGTGGATAGGTACCTGGAATGGATTGAACAAACTCTGTCTTTCTAACGTTCCATTAAAAGCGCCTTATGGTAAGCTTTCGTTTGTTCATTATTTTCATATTGCCGACGATCCTGCAAGCCTTAGCGACAACAGGGTTATTTCTGTTGATGAAGATAAGCATGGCAACCTGTGGTTTGGCACTTATGGCGGCGGCTTGAATGAACTTCGGACATCTGAACAAGAAAAATCCGGCAATATGAGCGCGGAGTTTGTTCATTATTCTGTTAAAGACGGATTAACAAGTAATATCATTTACGGAATTTTAGAAGACAATGAAGGCGATTTATGGCTGAGTACAGATAACGGGTTGTCGAAGTTTAATCACCAAACTAAGGCTTTTAGAAATTATTATCAAAGCGAAGGACTACAGGGGAACCAGTTCTTTTGGGGTGCAAACTTTAAAGGAAAAAATGACGAGCTGTTTTTCGGGGGAACGAACGGAGTGAATGCTTTCTATCCTTCAAGCTTAAGAGATAACCTGCATGTGCCGCCGATTGTAATTACCGACTTCCAGATTTTTAACAAGCCTGTTCCTATTGGGGGCAAAGGCTCGCCTCTTAATGAATCAATCGAAGCTACAAAAGAAATAGAATTATCTTACAGTCAGAATGTTTTTTCATTCGAATTTGCCGCACTGGATTATACTTCTCCCGGCAAGAACCAGTACGCTTATATGATGGAAGGATTTGACAAAGACTGGATCAAATCCGGCAGCAGGCGCTTTGTAACCTATACAAACCTTGATCCGGGCGAATACACCTTTAGAGTAATCGGCTCAAACAATGACGGCATCTGGAACAAGACAGGCGCTTCATTAAAAATAATTATCCTTCCACCATTTTGGAGAACCTGGTGGTTTAATATTCTTTCCATTCTATTAATCGGCAGTTTCATTGCTCTGATTATTACTTACAGGGTAAAAAACCTTCTTGCAATAGAAAGATTCAGAACAAAGCTGGCAGCAGACCTCCATGATAACATCGGCTCAAGCTTGACAGAAATATCAATCCTAAGCGAGGTGATTTCTAAAAAGCTTGATACGGTCGGCGAAGATGTAAAGAGGCATTTAAAAATGATTAGCGATAATTCGCGTAATCTAATAGACAGCATGAGCGACATAGTTTGGCTTGTTAATCCAAACAGAGACTCACTCTATGATTTGATTTTACGCTTGCGAGACACCTACACCGAACTATCTTCCTATGCAAGCATCTCATTCAGGTCCGAAAATTTGAAATCACTCCAGAAGGTTTCGCTTTCGATGGAACACCGGCAGCATTTGTATTTGATATTCAAGGAAGGAATCAACAATTGTATAACGCACAGCTGCTGCACGGAAATTTCCCTTGATGCCTTTGTGAAAGGTAAACATTTGGAAATGTTTCTGAAAGATAACGGAAAAGGCTTTAATATAAGTGAAAAATCAGGCGGCAACGGTCTTGAGAACATCAAGAGAAGAGCTAAAGCAATCGGCGGCATTATAAATATTTCCTCCAAAGAAGGCGAAGGAACCGTGCTGCAATTTGTGGGGAATATACTTTAAGATTGCAATAATACAAGATTACAAAACTCCAAGATTGACGTAAGTTAGAAACTAAAACAGAATTTACTAATCTTACAATATTGATAGTGTAAGTATACAAAAATTTTTTTAACTTGCAGCGAATAAAATTAGAACTGATGTGATAAGCGTAATAGTTGTAGAAGATAACGATTCGATTAGAGAAGGATTAAAATTATTAATTGACGGCACCGACGGATACTCATGTGTCGGAGCTTTTTCTCGGTGCGACTTCATGCTGCGCGAACTGGCAAAGCTTAATCCCGATGTACTGCTGATGGATATTGGTTTGCCCGGCATGAACGGCATAGAAGGGATAAAAAAGGCTAAGGCGCTTCTTCCGGAACTTACTATTTTAGTTTTGACTGTTTACGAAGAAAATGAATTGGTTTTTGATGCGCTTTGTGCCGGTGCATGCGGATATCTTGTAAAGAAAACTCCGCCGTCAAAATTATTGGAAGCGATTCAGGAGGCTTACCAGGGTGGCTCACCAATGAGCGCTAACATTGCAAGAAAGGTAATTGATTTCTTCCAGAACAAAAAAACTGTGTCGCCTCAAAAACCACAGAGCATTTTAACTCCAAGGGAAAAAGAAATTTTAACCGGATTGGTTGAAGGAAATAGTTTTAAAGCAATAGCCGACTCTTTATTTATAAGTGTAGAGACGGTGCGCTTTCACTTCAGAAATATTTATCGGAAGCTTCATGTTCACTCTCAGTCCGAAGCCGTTGCAAAAGCGATTAAAGAAGGTATAGTTTAATATTGAACATTGCGTATTGAGCATTGAACATTTATTTCTGGAAAGTGTACTCATAAGTAATATTCAATGTTTAACCCTCAACTTTCAATTTCTTCTCTCCACCCATTTGGGTAGTAATATCCTGCAAAACATTCATAATAAGTTTAAAATACCTTCGATTGTGTAGTAGCCTGAAATAAGCCTTACTCATAGATTTACTGTTGGAATTTGAATTTTGATATTTGGGATTTAAGTGATTAAGGTAGTTGTAGTTGAAGATAACGATACGATCCGGGAAGGATTAAAAGTATTAATTGACGGAACATCTGGTTATAATTGCATAGCTTCATACTCCAAATGCGAAACAATGTTAAAAAGCCTTGAGAAGCTTAACCCGGATGTTTTGTTGATGGACATCGGTCTGCCCGGTATGAATGGCATTGAAGGGATAAAGCAGGCAAAAAAAATATTACCTGAACTTACAATATTGGTTCTTACTGTTTATGAAGAGAATGACTTGATATTCGAGGCGCTTTGTGCAGGTGCATGCGGGTATCTTGTAAAGAAAACTCCGCCTTCAAAGCTGCTGGAAGCAATTAACGAGGCTTACAACGGAGGTGCCCCGATGAGCTCTCATATTGCCAGGAAGGTGATTGATTTTTTCCAGCAGAAGAAGCAAGCATCGCCTGCAGGCTCACAAAATATATTAACTCCGCGCGAGCGTGAAATACTTAGCAGCCTGGTTGAAGGCAACAGTTTTAAGGTAATAGCTGATTCATTGTTCATAAGCATTGAGACGGTACGTTTCCATTTTAGAAATATTTATAAGAAGCTTCATGTACATTCACAGTCGGAGGCAGTAACAAAAGCGATTAGGGAAGGGCTCGTTTAATAAAAACTTCTACCTATTTGGGTAGTATGGATTCAAAAAGAGAAAGAAATGTTGGCAAAATACCTTCGTTTAGGTAGTGGTTTGGGGCAGAGTTATTGAGTAGCTTTTATGAGAGAAAAAGTTTTTATCCCGAAAATTTTGCACTAAAATTAAAAGTTACAATTTATGATCGATAATTTTTTATCCCGGAGAGATGCATGATATTTTTGTTACAATTTTTTTATTATCATCCATATCCCTTTTATTTCTTTCGTCACTCTTATATTTCCAGACAGGCACTTTGCATCATAACGGAAGCAGAATCGGAGGAGTGTCTTACATGATTGACAATATCTTGGTGATAAATTCTTACGGTAGAAAAGTTTCTTATTTCAACTGAAAAATTTCATTAAAAAAAATCAATGAGGAATGATATGGCAAAGCCAAAACGAGTAAACTTACTGGCGAATTTTTGTAGCGGTATAATGAGCCATTTAAGTTTGACGGTAAGTAGAATTCCAATATTTTCTGCTAAATTAAAAGAGCGCAATAATCACGTTGTAAGTATCAAAATCCTTTATGTCTTTGTATTTTTAATATTGCAAGCTGGTTCATATCTTTTCGCACAGGAACTGGAGATACGCGGAAAAGTTACAAGTGCGGAAGATGGGACTGCGTTAGCCTTTGCTAACATCGAAGTAAAAGGTACCACAAGGGGTACTGTTGCAGATATTGATGGTACATTCAGGTTAAAAGCAAATAAAGGTGATACTTTAGTTGTATCGATTGTAGGATATGCCAGAAAGGAAATTGCTATCGTAGATCAATCATTTTTAAGCATAACATTACAACCTGAGGCAAGGCAGCTTAAGGCGGTTGAAGTAGTAGGTATCGGGTATGGAGAAGTAAAAAAGACCGATGCCACAGGGGCTGTTACAGCTATTTCTGCAAAGGATTTTAGTAATGCAACAATTACATCTCCCCAGGAATTGTTGGTTGGTAAAGCTGCCGGTGTTATTGTTAATACATCCAGCGGCGAGGCAGGTGCAGGCGATCAAATTCGAATCCGCGGCGGCTCATCTTTGTTGGCAAACAACGATCCTTTAATAGTGGTCGATAATATTCCTTTATCGAGCGGTGGTATTTCAGGTATGGCAAATCCGCTTTCAACAATAGATCCGAATGATATTGAATCAATCACTATTCTGAAAGATGCATCTGCAACGGCTATCTACGGATCAAGAGCTTCTAACGGCGTTATAATCATAACAACAAAGAAGGGTACAGTGAAACCGGGAGGGAAAATGCAAGTTAGGTATACCGGCAGTTATTCTCTGGCAACTACTGCAAAAACATTATCTGTCTTTTCGGGAAACCAATACCGAGCTTTAATAGCCGATAGGGTTGCTAATTACGGTTTAACTGCCGATGCACTTAGTCAATTAGGTACTGCTAATACTGATTGGCAAAATCAAATTTACCAGGTTGCACCGACTACCGAACACAATATTAGTATCAACCACTCTCTATTTTCGGTTCCATACCGGGCTTCATTCGACTATTTATACCAGGACGGAATCTTAAAGAATAATAATATAGATAGAAAAAATCTTACTCTTGCTGTAAACCCGTCGTTATTTGGCGGAAGCTTGAATATGGATTTAAATGCTTCGGCAACGTGGATAGGCAATAATTTCTCTAATGCAGGTGCGGTTGGTGCTGCACTTCAATATGATCCTACAAAGCCAGTTAGAAGCGGTAATGTTTATGGCGGATACACAACATGGCTTACTCCCGGCACCAACGTGGCAAACTATATTGCTACAGCCAACCCGGTTGCTCTTATACAACAAGATGATAATAAATCCAATGTGAGTAGATTTTTACTCGACGGCAAATTCGATTACCTAATTCCATATATACCGAATTTAAAAGCAACTCTAAATCTCGGCTTGGATTCTTACACATCAAGAGGCAGCAATATTGCAGATTCAAACGCTGCCTGGCAGCAGAGACAACCGGAATTGCAAATCCAAAGGTATGACCAAAAAATAACAAATAGCTTGTTGGATTTTTATTTAAACTACAACAAGGCAATAACCTTTAACACTTTCGATTTAACAGCCGGTTATTCATTTCAGCATTTTTATAATGAAGGAGCGAACTCTAATAGTCCGTGGAACCCAAGTCTGCCGGGTGCAGCCGCATCGTCGTATAAGAATGAATATTATTTAATTTCATTCTTTGGCAGATTGAACTACTCAATGTTTAACAAATATCTTTTAACATTTTCATTAAGAGATGATGGTTCCTCAAGATTTTCAAAAAATAATCGCTGGGGCTTATTCCCGGCAGTAGCTGCTGCGTGGAAGATAACAGACGAATCATTCTTTCCTAAATCCAACGCAATAAATGAGCTTAAGCTGCGGTTAAGCTGGGGAAAAACCGGTCAGCAGGATGTTGGAAATAACTACTATCCGTATATTCCAACTTATACTTTAAGCCAGCCCGGTGCATATTATGAATTTGGGAATACATTCTATCCTACTCTCCGCCCAAATGCCTATGATGCAAATCTAAAGTGGGAAACATTAACTTCCTTAAATGGCGGATTAGATTTTTCCTTGCTAAAAAATAGAATATCGGGTTCCATTGATGTATATAAAAATACTTCAGACAATTTGTTGAACAACGTACCTATTCCCGTTGGCACTAACTTTTCAAACTATTTACTTACCAACGTCGGATCGATGGAAAATAATGGTATGGAACTTGACCTGAGCGGAACTCCGATTTTGGAAAAGGATTTTACATGGGAACTCGGTTTTAATTTAACTTATAATGTAAATAAGGTAACAAAGTTAACGTTATACAACGATCCTTCATTCTTAGGAGTAGATATTGGTCTTATAGGCGGAGGCGTAGGAAACTACGTACAAAAATATGCCGTCGGATATCCGGCTTATGCCTATTTCTTATACACGCAGGTTTATGGACCAAACGGAATGCCCATTGAAGGCTTATATGTTGATAAGAGCGGTAAAGGCGGTAACGTATCGGGAAATAATTTGGATAAATATTATATGAAATCGCCGAACCCGGTTGTCTTAATGGGTATATCTTCCAAAATCAACTTCGGAAAGTTCGATTTTAGCTTTTCAGGAAGATTGAGTCTTGATAATTATGTATATAATAATAACGCATCCTCTTTAGCAATATATCAACAGCTCTATAACCAGAGCGGGTATGTGGCAAATATCTTAACAGATGTTAAAAAGTCAAACTTCACAACAGCACAATATTGGTCAAGCTTCTATTTGGAAAATGCATCGTTTTTCAAGCTGGATTACATCAGTGTTGGCTATAATTTCGAATCTTTATTAGGAGGTCCGGTCGGCGGTCGTATCGGGGTATCCGTACAAAATGTTTTTACGATTACCAAGTATTCCGGATTGGATCCTGAAGTTGTTGGGGGCATTGATAACAATATATATCCAAGACCGCGCACATTTATGTTTTCAGTTAGTCTCAATTACTAATTTTTTAGAAGGAAAATGAAAATGAAAAAAATTAGATACTTAATTCCGGTAATGTTATTTACTTCGTTTTTCTTTGCATCCTGTGTTAAAGATTTGGAGGTTCAGCCAATAGATCCAAACACGAACACAGCAAACAACGTATTCAAAAATCCGCAAGCATATAAAGAAGCACTTGCAAAGGTGTATGCCGGCTTCGCTCTTACCGGGCAGGCAGGAAACGGCGGAGGAAATCCTGATCTTCAAGGCATAGATGAAGGCTTTAGCAGCTACCTCCGTAATTATTGGGATGTACAGGAGCTCTCAACCGATGAAGCGGTAATGTCATGGGATGATGCTACGATAAAGGATTTTCATTGGCAAACCTGGACTCCAAGCGACGTATTTCTAACTGCACTGTATTCCAGAATATATTTTACAATTGCACTAAGCAATGAATTTATAAGAAATGCCAATAGCGCAATGAGCTCGGCTTCCGGTACTTTTCTTGAAGATCTAAAGCATTATAAGGCAGAGGCTCGCTTTATACGCGCACTTGCTTACTGGCATGCACTTGATTTGTTCGGTAATGTTCCTTTTGTTACAGAAGCCGACCAGCCTGGCGCATTTTTCCCGAAGAGGATTACACGTCCCGATCTATTTAAATATATTGAAAGCGAGCTTATCGCAATCGACGGAGATCTTGTTGCCCCAAGACAAAACGAATACGGAAGAGCAGATAAAGCGGCAGCCTGGTTTTTGCTTGCTAAATTATATTTGAATGCACAAGTATATACCGGTACGCCAAGGTATGCAGACGCTCTCACCTACATTAACAAAGTAATTTCTGCCGGTTATACGCTTGATCCAAGCTATCAGCATTTGTTTACTGCCGACAACCACAACAGCCCCGAAGTGGTTTTCTTAATTGCTTTCGACGGGCAAAACACGCAAACCTGGGGCGGAACAACTTTCCTTGTTAGCGGTTCGGAAGGCGGCAGCACTATGCCGCTGCGTGGGTTAGGAAGCTGGGGCGGAATGAGAACAATTAAAGAGTTCGTCGCTAAATTTAACATAACTCAAAATACTTTTTCAACATCAACTCAATACCCGCCTGACTATAATCCGGGTAAAGATAGAAGAGGTATGTTCTTCTTTGATGCTAATAATGGATGGCAATGGGATATAACCAATATTAGTACCTTTACTCAAGGAATTGGTGTAACCAAATGGTCAAACTTATCTGCTGATGGTAGCGCTGCGCCGGATGCTCACACCAGCTTTGCAACAACGGATTTCCCGATGTTCCGTTTAGCTGATGCATATTTGATGTATGCGGAATGTGTACTAAGAGGCGGCGGAGGAGATATTGGAACTGCTGTTAATTATATAAATTTATTAAGGCAGCGTGCCTATGGCAATGATTCAGGAAATATTACAGCCTCTGACCTGACTCTGAATTTCATTTTGGATGAACGCGGTCGCGAATTGTACTGGGAATGTCATAGAAGAACAGATTTAATTCGTTTTGGTCAATTTACAAATGGCTCGTATGTATGGACGTGGAAAGGCAAGGTTCAAAGCGGAATTCAAACGCCTTCTTATAGGAATTTGTTTCCAATACCGGCAAACGACCTTAATGCCAATCCAAACTTAAGACAGAACCCGGGCTATTAAAAAATGAAAGTATTATAGTTTAAGGAAGATAAAAATGAAAAAAATAAAATTTGCTTCACTAATAATAGTAATGCTTGGGCTATTGCTGGCTTCATGCAAAAGAGATATAACCGAACCGGTGATTAGTTCAAATCCTACTCAGTCTACACTGTCTAATATGTCATTTAGCGGACAGTTTAATGTGAATTATGCGGATAGTGTAATGACCTTTTCATGGTCTGCGGCTAATTTCGGCTTTCCTGCTTCTATTACCTACACAGTTCAATTATCACCCACAAGTGATTTTTCCAAAAACGTATCTAATATCGTTACAACGCAGAACTTGAGCGGGACAGCAAAAGTAAGCGACATAAACACATTAATATTATCCTGGAATTA
>JAJYIL010000290.1 GCA_021790055.1 Bacteroidota bacterium | reverse complement strand
GTTGACGAGTTGAAACCGGTAGTCAAAAAGCTGATGGAAAATACCATACCGATGAATGTTCCGATTGTTGTAGAAATAGGAAGCGGAGATAATTGGCTTGATGCGCATTGATGTTAAAATAAAAAAAATTCTCTGCATAAAGCCTCGCGGCATCGGCGATATTGTACTTTCCACAATTATTTTAGATAACTTAAAATCTTATTTCCCGGATGTTAAAATTGATTATCTTACAGAAAATTTTGCCAAAGATGCAGTAGAAGACAATCCTTTGATTAATAAAATTCTAACGATGGAACGAACTGAATTTCCTCTTAAGGTTGCATGGAGAATAAGAAAAGAAAATTACGATATGATTTTAGACCTTTGGTCTAATCCACGCAGCGCTCAAGTAACTTTTCTTTCCGGAGTTAAATACCGGGTAGGATATAACTACCGCGGACGAAGATATGCTTACAATATTCTGTCAACTTCTGATAGAGGTGCGCATCATTCGGCAGAACATAATCTTGAATTACTGAAAGCGATTGACGTACCAATCGTATCAAAGAAAATTTCTTATTATCTAAAAGAAGAGAACATTTTTTTCGCAAAGGAATTCATTAAACATAATTTTAATGATGATGAAACTATAATCGGAATTATTCCTTCAGGAGGCTGGCAGTCTAAACGGTGCGATGCTACCAAGTGGGTTGATATTTGTTCTGCAATATCTGCAAAGATGAAAGCAAAGTTTTTAATCCTTTGGGGACCCGGAGATGAGAAAGACGCAAATTATTTAAAGAATCATCTTGAAGATAAATGTATCCTTTCACCTAAAACAACCGTTAAGCAAATGGCTGGCTTAATTAAGAATTGCAACGTTGTAATTGCCAATGATTCCGGACCAATGCATATATCAGCAGCGCTTGATATACCAACGCTCGGCTTGTTTGGACCAACCAATCCGCTTGCTCACGGACCGTATTCAGATAAATCGGATTACATTATTAGGAAAGATTTGTTCTGCATTAACTGCAATAAGCAAGAATGCCCTTACCACCACGAATGCTTTATTGATATGCCAGTTCAAGATGTGGTTGATAAGGTTGGACTACTTCTTGAAAGAAGTCATAAACCGGCTAAGCTGAATGAAAAAGATTGAATTCATCTTGAAGAATATATTTTTGAGAATTCTACTTTTCTTCAAGAAGAATCAGAATTCTAAGGAAGGATATATTTTTAATGAAAAGGCAAATATTCTATTCATCAGATTGAACCGCATCGGCGATGCTCTGG
Organism: Bacteroidota bacterium; assembly: GCA_021790055.1. Classification (GTDB taxonomy): domain Bacteria; phylum Bacteroidota; class Ignavibacteria; order Ignavibacteriales; family Ignavibacteriaceae; genus FEN-1297. The sequence continues at coordinate 3,700 of JAJYIL010000290.1, read as the reverse complement.
TCGCTACTCCCCTGCTTCATGAAATAAAGTCAAAATTGAAATCCAGGTTATTTGTTCTTGCGGACAGGAAAAACAAAGTTGCTTTCGAAAATAATCCCGACATCGACGAGCTTTTAATTTTCAATAAAGGATTAAAAGGATATTTTGAAATTTTCAGATTCATTAAAAAAGAAAAGATTGATACCGTAGTCGACCTGCACGATGACGTTTCAACAACAGTAAGCTTTATAATCGCATTATGCGGCGCTAAGAACAGATTCGGTCTGGAGAAAGATAACAAGCTAATTTTCACTAAAACTGTTCCCCGTCTTGATTCAAGTAAATTTCATGTTGTGGAAAGGACGATGGAATTAGCAAGATTATTTAATTTACAGCCGGACGGGCCTGGAATTAAAATACATTTCTATCCGGATCAAAATTCTTTTGGGAAAGCTGAAGATTTTATTTCTCAAAATTACGGGCAAAGAAAATTATTTGTCGGAATAAATATTTCAGCAGGCAGTCCGGCAAGATTCTGGGGTATTGAAAACTTCAAGAACCTTCTTGAATATTTTTCTTCAGTGGATACCAACATCGTTATTCTTTCTTCGCCTTCAGATTTGAAACTCGCAAAACAGATTTCAAATATCAAATACAATCATTTTCTATCTGCTTCATTTAGCGACTTTGGGGCAATGATTACAAATCTGGATTTTCTCTTCACACCCGATACGGCAGCAATTCATTTAGCTTCTGCATTCAATATTCCAACCTTCGGTGTTTACGTAAAGTATCAAACTAACGATATGATTTGGTCTCCCTATAATACAAAGTTCGACTGTGTAATTACTGAAGAGGAAAATTTAACCGGCATTTCATTTGGACAGGTTATGTCAAAACTAAAGCCATTCTTTGAAAGAATTTTTTTTGAAAATAATGTTTACAAGCAAAATTAATATAAATCCTTTTTCACTTGCCGTAAGAATAAACCGACCGTTGATCCTCGACGGGGCGATGGGAAGCATGCTTCAGCTATCCGGAATAAAATCTTCCGGCGCGCTGTGGATGTCTTATGCCAACTTAAAATATCCGGATAAAGTTTATAAGATTCACAGACAATACATTGATGCCGGTGCCGACATTATTACAACAAACACTTTCAGAACAAATCCCGCTGCGATTAAATCTTCGGGTGAAAAAATAAGCCTAAAGAAATTTATCAGGAAGAGCGTTAAGATAGCCGTTGAAGCCGCATCAGGCTTGCCAGTATTCATTGCCGGTTCCAACGCACCGGCTGAGGATTGCTACCAGGTTGAGAGAAAATTATCAAAGAAAGAACTTGAGACAAATCATAAAGAGCATATTTCATTGCTGATGGATTCAGGATGTCATTTCGTTTTAAATGAGACACAAAGCCATTTTGATGAAATAAAAATTATTTGCGAATTTTGCAGTAGTAATGAAATCCCATACATTATCAGCTTCTTTGTTAATGAAAAAATAAATCTGCTTTCCAGCGAAAAGCTGCCGGAGGTAATTAAGTTCGCACTTGATTATAATCCGCTTGCCGTCGGAATCAACTGCATTAAAGAAAAAACATTTTTTAGCTTCTTCAACCGCTCAAGCTTTAAGTACAATTGGGGAGCTTATTTGAATTGCGGCAGTGGCGGCTTTTCCGATGAGAATATTTCTTGCGGTGTTAGCCCTGAACAATATTTAGCATCTGTAAAAAAAATATTACACAAGAAACCATCATTCATCGGTGCATGCTGCGGCTCTACACCTCAACATATCACAAAGATAAAAGAATTGTTAGATGGAAAAATTGGAAATTAAAACTCCCTGCAAAATAAATCTCGGCTTAAAGGTAATAAGAAAAAGACCGGATGGTTACCACGATATTGAAACTATTTTCTATCCGGTTAATCTTTTTGACAAATTAACATTTGAGCTTTCGGGCTCATTCTCATTTGATACCAACAATAGTATAATCAAATCAGAAAATACTAATTCGGTTTCTGCTGCACTAAGAAAATTAGAAGAACTGACGGGAAAAAAATTCCTGGTCAAAGTCTATTTAGAGAAAAATATTCCGATTGGCGCAGGTTTAGGCGGAGGAAGTTCTGATGGCGCTGCTGTCTTAAAAGGATTAAATGAATTTTTCAATTTAGGATTGACAGTAGATGAATTGAAACCAGCTGCTCTGGAAATCGGTTCCGATACCCCTTTCTTCATAAAGCCGGAATCATGCTTTGCAGAATCAAGAGGCGAAGTACTTAAACCGATTGAGTTAAAAATTGGATATCCAATACTAATTGTTAATCCCGGAATTCATGTATCAACAAAATGGGCTTACGAAAGCTTGACAATCGACTTTAAAGAAAATAATCATCTTGACTATGAATGTCTTTTTTCGAAAGACTGGGATAAGATTAAGAATCATTTAAAGAATGATTTTGAAGAAGTAGTATTTATGAAGTATCCCGAAATAAAAAATATAAAAGGTAAGCTTTATGAATCCGGCGCATTATTTTCTTTAATGACTGGAAGCGGTTCCACAGTATTCGGAGTCTTTCCGGATGTAACATCTGCACAAAAAGCTAAATTAAAATTTCAAGGAAGATATTTTACGTTTATCGATATTCAGTAATAAAAATTCACTCGTAGCTCTGCAGAAAGAAATAATGAATAGGTAATGCTTACCATAGTATTATCTTTAATTGACTTTACTTCTGAGCATAAATACATTTCTATCGGTCTTTTACTTTTTCTTCCAATTTAATAAATTTGAAGCAAGATAAAGTTAGCATTATAAAATCATTTTTTTAATTGAAATAGAGTTTAAAATATCATGAGCATCAGAGTTATAAATATTGATCCTGATATATTAGGAGGAACGCCTGTATTTTATGGAAGTAGGGTTCCAATTAAAAATCTATTTGATTATATTGAAGCAGGTGAAACTGTTGAATCGTTTCTTGATGATTTTGAAGGTGTATCAAGAGAACAAGTTATAAGACTTCTTAACCTGACAGAAAAACTTATTACTACTTCACCGGATATACTGAATGAAAATACTTCTCGATGAATGTGTTACCAAAAAGCTTATCCCCTATCTTAAAGAGAATGAGATTTATACAGTTACACAAAAAGGTTGGAATGGGCTTAAGAACGGGAAACTACTGGAAAAAGCTATCGGCGATGGTTTCGATTTATTATTAACAATTGATAAGAATATTTTATATCAGCAGAACATCGAAAACTATGAAATAATAATTGTTGTTTTCGACACACCTTCAAGCAATATAGATTACATACGCAAGTTTATTCCTCGATTTATAGAATTACAGCCTTCTTTCGAGAGAAGAAATCTCTATATAATATCATGATATGAAAAGCCGCAATTTTAAATTTGCCGTAGGTATGTCAATTATACCGTAACAAATTTATGTCACGCAAACCCTCATTAAATCATGCGGTCATGCAATCATGCTTTTTAATATCAGCTTACGGCTCCTTCGACTATTTCAATATAATTCCGCGAGGCGTTCAGCTTGAACATTATTCCAAGCGGGATGGTAACATTATCTTTTATATGCCCATGCTTAAAATTGTAAACAACCGGGATATCGAGTTTACTAAAGTAATCCTCAATTACTTCGCCGAGTGTCAATGTTCGCTTTGTAGGATCGGTTTCGTTGCAATCAATGAAAGCCCCGAG
>JAJYIL010000289.1 GCA_021790055.1 Bacteroidota bacterium | reverse complement strand
TCTGAAAAAGAAATCGGAATAATGTATGGCAGCGTACCGAAAAGCTTATTCCGCGTGCATGAATGGCGAACGGGATTGGAAACGCTCGGAATTGTCCCGGCTGATTATGTGGAAGAAATTTCCGGCAGCTCGGTTGATTATCCGATTCCGATCCAGGTCGATAGGCTTTTGGTCGAGGGAAATTTTGATCTTATTCTTTCGATAGGTCAGGTTGTTCCTCACGAAGTAATCGGCATGGCAAATCATAACAAGAATATTTTTATTGGCACCGGAGGCAAGGAAGGAATAAATAAGAGCCACTTTCTCGGTGCCGCTTACGGAATGGAAAAGATTATGGGACGCGCCGATACGCCGGTTAAGCGCGTGCTGAATTACGGCTCCGATCATTTTCAGGGAGGTTTGCCGATTGTTTATGTACTTACAGTTGTAGGTAAAGATGAAAACAATAATCTTGCCGTTAGAGGTTTATTTATCGGCGACGATATTGAATGCTTTAATCTTGCAGCAGAACTTTCCTTGAAAGTAAATTTTGTCATGCTGGATAAGCCTCTGAAGAAAGTTGTTGTGTATTTGGATCCATCTGAGTTCAAGACAACCTGGCTTGGAAACAAATCCGTTTACCGCACGCGAATGGCAATCGACGACGGCGGCGAGCTGATTGTGCTCGCTCCAGGGCTAAGAGAATTCGGCGAAGATAAAGGGATTGACAAGCTTATCAGAAAATATGGTTACGTAAATACACCGAAGATTATGCAGCTTACAAAAGAGAATGAAGATCTTCAAAACAGCTTGAGCGCAGCAGCTCATCTAATTCATGGATCATCCGAAGGAAGATTCTCAATTACTTATTGTCCCGGCAGTATTACTAAAGAGGAAATGGAAGGTGTTAACTTCAAGTGGGCTGATATTAAGAAGATGACCGATAAATATGATCCGGAAAAATTGAAAGACGGCGTTAATATCATGCCGGATGGAGAAGAAATATTTTATATTTCCAATCCGGCGCTTGGACTATGGGCTTACAAGGATAGATTTAATTAACAGGAAAGAAAATGGTTCTAATTATTATGGGCGTTGCCGGCTCCGGTAAAACATCCGTTGGAAAGATGCTGAGTGAAAAGCTCGGATGGAAATATTATGAGGGAGACAATTATCATCCGAAAGAAAACGTTGAGAAAATGTCGCACGGGATTCCGCTTAATGATGAAGACCGTATACCGTGGCTGTTAAAGCTTCGTACAATAATTGAAGATGCCTTATCTAACGGAGAAAGTATTATTCTCAGCAGTTCGGCGCTAAAAGAAGCTTACAGGAAAATTCTGAAAGTAAATGACCAGGTAAAGTTCATTTATCTTAAAGGCAGTTATGAATTAATTGAAGCAAGAATGAAAATGCGCAAGGATCATTTCATGAAGCCCGGTATGCTGAAAAGCCAGTTTGAAGCGCTTGAGGAACCGGCAGACGCAATTGCAATCGATATTGATCAACCGCTGGAAAAGATAGTTGAGAATATTTTACAGAAAATCGAATAGAGCCAATTAAACAATTTTATGAAAAAATGCCGGAGCTTTCCACTCCGGCATTTTTTTATTAATCCGTTACCTCTAAAATAGAACTAAAAATATTCGATAATAGAATCGGTATTCTCTGTAAACCTTGATCTTCCTTGCTTAAAACGAAGATTTTATGTGGTAGGATTTATTGGGATGAAAAAATTTCTTCAAAGAAAAAATGAATTATTTAGAAAAGACAGAATCTGAGCTCTTACGAGAATTGACTGAACTGAAAAAAGAAAATGAGCATCTGAAATTAATTTACGAACACGATATTGCTCAACTTAAGAAATCGCAGGATCTACTGCGTACGAGCGGAGAAAAGTATAGATTACTGGTTGAGACCGCAGTTGAAGGAATCCTTTCAGTAGATAGCGACAGGCGCCTTGACTTTGTTAATCAGCAGCTTGCAAACATGCTTGGATATACAGTTGAAGAAATGATAGGCAAGAAGTATGACTCATTCTTGCCTGAAGATCAATTAATTGAAGACCAAGTGCAGACGAAAATACGTGCTCTGGCTAAAAGTGCAATCTATGAAAGATGCTTTCTTAGAAAAGACGGACAAAGATACTGGCTGCTTGTTTCCGCTAAAGCCATAACGGATTCTACCGGGAAGCATATCGGCTCATTCGGAATGTTTACCGATATAAACGAACGAAAGGTAATGGAAACAGCACTCCAGGAAAGCGAGGAGAAATACAAAAGGATTGTTGAAACCGCAAATGAAGGAATCCTTTCGGTTGATAAAGAAAGGAGACTGACTTTTGTAAATCAACAGTTGGCAACAATGCTTGGCTACACTATTGAAGAAATGCTGGGCATAAAGTATGAATCTTTGCTGCCTCCTGATCAAATAGCTGAAGATAAGACTCAAGCAAGCCTACGGGCTCAAGGAAAAAGTTCGATTTATGAGAGATGCTTTCTTAGAAAAGACGGACAAAGATACTGGCTGCTTGTTTCTGCAAAAGCTATTATAGATCAGGAAGGAAAACATGTCGGTTCTTTCGGGATGTTTACGGATATAAATGAACGCAAGCGTATGGAAGCTGCTCTGCAGGAAAGTGAAGAAAGGTACCGCAGAATTGTCGAGACTGCAAATGAAGGCATTTTGTCGCTTGACAAAGAGAGACGGCTTACATACGTTAATCATCAGCTTGCTACAATGCTGGGTTATTCAATTGAAGAAATGCTCGGCATGAAGTATGAATCATTTTTATCAGAAGATCAGTTAACGGAAGATAAAGCTCAGTCAAAAATCCGTGCACAAGGTAAAAGTGCCGTTTACGAAAGATGCTTCTTAAGAAAAGACGGGCAAAGATACTGGCTGCTTGTTTCTGCAAAAGCTGTTACCGATACCGAAGGAAAATTTGCCGGTTCATTTGGAATGTTTACGGACATTAACGACCGTAAACGTGCTGAGGCTGCACTGCAGGAAAGCGAGGAACGTTACCGGAGAATAGTTGAAACCGCAAACGAAGGCATTTTGCAGTTGGATAGCGAAAGACGCCTTATCTTTGTTAACCAGCAGCTTGCGTCCATGCTCGGCTATAGTATTGAAGAAATGCTCGGCAGGAAGTATGAATCGTTTCTTCCCGAAGATCAATTGTTAGAAGACAGCGCGCAGGCAAAGATACGCGCACAGGGAAAGAGCGCAGTTTATGAGAGATGCTTCTTAAAGAAAGACGGTCAAAAGCATTGGCTGCTTGTTTCTGCAAAATCGATAACAGATACCGAAGGAAAATTTGGCGGCTCATTCGGAATGTTTACCGATATTGACGATCGTAAAATTGCCGAGGGTGAATTACAGGAGAGCGAGGAAAAATACCGAAGGATTGTGGAAACTGCCAACGAAGGTATTTTATCTTTCGGCAGCGATTCAAGAATAAACTTTGTAAACAGGCAAATGGCTTCAATGCTTGGATATAAGGCTGGAGAATTACTCGGGAAAAAGTATGAATCAATTATAGCCGGAGACCAATTAAGCGAGCACTACGTCCAGATGAAAAACCATGCGCTCGGTAAGGGCGCAATTTATGAAAGATGCTTTAACAGGAAGGATGGGCAGAGATTCTGGATGCTCGTTTCAGCAAGAGCAATAATGGACGATTGCGGCAACTATGCCGGTTCATTTGCAATGTTTACCGACATAAATGAACGCAAGCGCGTTGAGGCTGCTTTGTATGAGAGCGAGCTTCAATACCGTCTGCTGTTTGAAACTGCTCGCGAAGGCATAGTTGTTATTCAGAAAAGTATGCTTAGTTACTTCAACCCGATGATACTTAACATAACCGGCTACAGTCACGAAGAGTTACTAAACATGAACTTCTTTGAGCTCGTTTATCAAAAAGACAGAGACTTAATTCTTACAATTCATAACAAGACGATTACCGGCGGGAATGAAGCTCAGCGGAACCAATTTAGAATGCTGAAGAAAGATGACTCTCTCTGCTGGGTAGAAATGGGCAGCGTTAAGTTTACCTGGAAAGGTGAAGCCGCCACATTGAATTTCATAATTGATATTACCGAGCAGAAGTTAGCCGAGATTGAATTGAAGAGGCTTAATGAGGAACTGAGAATTTCAAAGGACACCATTGAAGAAAACCTCTCTCAAAAGGAAGTTCTTGTTGATAAGCTCGAGAAACTGAATACCGAAAAGGATAAATTCTTTTCGATTATTGCTCATGACTTGAGAAGCCCGTTTCAGGGCTTTATTGGTCTTACCGAAATAATGGTTGAGGAAATAAATATACTTTCCAAGAATGAGCTTTCGGAAATGAGCAGCGATCTGAACAAATCGGCAAACAGCTTGTATAAGCTGCTTCAGAATTTGCTTGAGTGGTCGCAGATGCAGAAGGGAGCTATTAACTTTGCGCCGAAGGAATGGAAGCTATCGGAGCTTGTATGGCAGAGTTATGAGAATATGATTCAGCGGGCAAACCAAAAAGGTATTAAAATGGAAAATGACATTTCTGCCTCTATCATGGTATTTGCAGATGAGAAGATGATAAATACGGTTGTAAGGAATTTACTGTCCAACGCAGTAAAATTTACAAGAGCAGTGGGCAAGGTAAGAATATCGGCAAGAGAGATAGAAAATAAAATGGTTGAGGTGTCTGTTTCTGATACCGGTGTCGGTCTTTCCGAAAACGATCTTCAGAAATTATTTAAGCTGGACGAAAAGGTAAGGAAAACCGGAACCGACGGCGAGCCGAGTACAGGCTTGGGGCTTTTACTCTGCAAAGAATTTGTAGAGAAACATGGCGGCAAAATTTGGGTAAAGAGCCGCGAGAATGAAGGCAGCACATTCTATTTTACTTTGCCGTCCGCAAACTTATAAACTTATTGTATCCGGACTTTCTTTATTTCCCCGTTTAATAAGTTAAGGGAAAGTATTCCGAGATGTACTAGCAAAGCGCCCATCAT
>JAJYIL010000288.1 GCA_021790055.1 Bacteroidota bacterium | reverse complement strand
TGGATAAGCAATCATCGCAAACCACCGGGAAGAAAAAAATATTAATTGTTGAAGACAATATTGAAAGCCAGTTGATATTTAAAGTTTATCTTAGGCATATTTTTTTTGTAGATATAGCCGGAACTGCTGAAGAGGGCATAGAATTACTTAAGAATAACAATTTCGATCTTATATTGCTGGATATAAATTTGCCGGGAAAGTTGAATGGAATCGACGTTTTGAATGAAGTAAGAAATAAAATGAAGTTGAATAACCTGCCTATTATCGTTATTACGGCATATGCTCTTAGAGGTGATAAGGAAAAATTCTTAAGAATCGGCGCTAACGATTATCTTGCAAAGCCCGTTATGAAGGATACACTGTTAAAGGAAATAGGGAAATTCCTATAGTAATTTTTCATATAAATGCCGGAAAAATGGCGAGCTGAAATAATGTTGCTCCACGGAATTTAATTAATTCAAATATTGGCTCTTACTACATCTTAAGGAAATTTACTTTTTCAACTTTCTTCTTTCCTTTTTATTCAAGATGAGTTTCCATATATTTGCACTTCAAAAAATCAAATCATTTCATAAATAAAAAAATGGGTCTATGATCAACCTAAAATCTCTTAATAACGAACAGCGGAAAGCCGTTGAGTATCTTAATGGTCCCGAAATGATTGTTGCAGGTGCGGGTTCCGGGAAAACAAGAGTTTTAACTTACAAGGTTGCTTATTTAATTGATATCGGATACGAGCCAGAATCTATTCTGGCTTTAACCTTTACCAACAAAGCTGCTAATGAAATGAAAGAGCGAATTAAGGATTTGGTTGGGCAAAAGGCTGCCGGCATCTGGATGGGAACCTTTCATTCCATCTTTGCAAGAATATTAAGGACGGAAGCCAAGAACATCAACTTTAGGAGTAATTTTACCATATATGATACCGAGGATTCTACATCGCTGGTATCCAACATTCTTAGCAACCTCGATATAAACATCGAGGGGCTTACACCGAACTCAATCCGTCATAGGATCAGCAATAATAAAAACCACATGATTCTGCCGAAGGAATTCAAGAGACATCATGTAAAATCCTTTATTGATGAAAAGTTTGCCGAGATCTTTGAGGAATACCAAAAGCGCCTGGTCGAAAATAATTCGATGGATTTCGACGATCTTCTCTTAAAGCCTATTGATGTGTTTAATGAAAATCCTAAGCTTCTTCAAAAATATAAGAAAAGGCTTGAATATTTACTTGTAGATGAATTCCAGGATACAAACAAAGCGCAGTATGAGCTATTGAAACTGCTTGTATCCAACGGCAAGATATGTGTAGTCGGTGATGACGCCCAGAGCATTTACAGCTTTAGAGGCGCAAACCTGGCAAATATGCTGGACTTTGAGAAAGACTTTCCAAAGCACAAAGTCTTCAAGCTTGAACAGAACTATCGCTCTACTAAAAACATTTTAGCCGCAGCCGATTCTATCATAAAGAATAATAAAGGACAGATTGTAAAGACTCTTTGGACAGAGAATAACGACGGCGACCACGTAACTCTTATTAAATGTTCAGATGAAAAGGATGAAGCGTTCCAGATTGCAAAGTACATTAAGCAAGAAATTTCTAAGAAAAAATTGTCGTTGAAGGACTTTGCCGTCCTTTATAGAACTAATGCGCAATCGCGTGCTTTAGAAGATATTTTTAGACGTGAAAAGATTCCATATACAATAATCGGCGGATTAGAATTTTATAAACGTAAGGAAGTAAAAGATATTATTGCATATCTCCGCATAATTGTAAATCCGAATGATGAGGAAAGCCTGCTTCGCGTTATGAACTTTCCGCAGCGTGGTATAGGCTCAACTACAATTAAAAGAATGATTGCATTCGCACGCAAGCTTAACCTCAGCTTGTTTGAAACTATGTCGAGGGTATTCGAAGTTATCGATATTAAGGAAAGGATCCAAAAGAATGTTAAAGGATTTAAGATACTCCTGGATAAATATATCGGTTTGAAAGACAAGCTTTCGGTCGGCGAGCTTACAAGAGCGTTGGTAGATGAACTTGGCGTAATGAGAATGTTTAAGGAGGAGAATACTCCCGAATCTTTAGCAAGGTGGGAGAATATAAATGAACTTCTTTCGGCATTAAGCGACTTCTCAAACTCAAATAAGGAAGCCAGGCTTGAGCAGTTCCTTGAAGATGTTTCTCTAATGTCGGATGTTGATTCTTTTGAAGGAGAAAAGAATACCGTTACATTCCTGACGGTTCATGCGGCAAAAGGCTTGGAGTTTCCTGTAGTTTTTATTTCAGGATGCGAGGAAGATATTTTCCCGCTATCCAACAGATTCAGCACCGATGCAACTGTTGAAGAGGAAAGAAGATTATTTTATGTAGCCGTAACTCGCGCTCAAAATAAAGTATACATATCTCATGCCCGTTCACGCTACCGCTTCGGCGAGGTAGCTTATCAAAGCCGCTCAAGGTTTATTGATGAATTAGATCCTTCGCTATACAGCGAGATTAACGGCGGCATCGGGAGAAAATCTTCCTTGCGTAAGTCTAAGAAAGAAATGTATTACGAATATTTCGAATCGGTTGATTACGAAGATTTTGACCAGGATAATAAAACGCTAAGACCAGGCAGCAGGGTAATGCATGAAAAATTCGGATTGGGAAAAGTAACCCAAGTTGTTGGTGCCGGCGATATGCAGAAGGCTACAGTTGTTTTTGAAGGCAACAATGTTAAACAATTAATGCTTAAATTTGCGAAGTTGAAAGTACTTTAGCGCATAGAGCAAAATGCAAAGAACATAGAGTAGGTTTTCTCTATGCGCTTAGCTCTTTGCCGTCAGGTAGCTAAGAATTCTTAATAAACAAATAATATTTTTACCGAAAGTGATCTGTAAAAAATATTGTCCATACAATCAAAATATAAAATTAAGGAGTTGAAACAATGTCTATCGCGCCTAAAAAATTAGCGATATTAGTTGGAGGCGGGCCTGCACCGGGAATAAATAGTGTAATTGGAGCGGCTACAATTCGTGCTGTAATGGAGGGGGTTGAAGTAATTGGAATTAGAGACGGCTTTAAATGGATAATGGAAGGTGAAATTTCGCACGTAAAAGAATTGACTATCGAAAATGTCAGCCGCATTCATTTCAGAGGAGGTTCTTATATCGGCATTGCACGAAACAACCCTACTAAAGACAAGAAGCATCTTGAAAATACAGTTACCTCTCTGCTACGCTTGAATGTTGATAAACTGATAACAATAGGCGGCGACGATACTGCATTCAGTGCACTTAAAGTTGACGAAATGGCTGACGGAAGAATTAAAGTTGTGCATGTTCCAAAAACAATTGATAACGATCTGGATTTGCCTCATGGTATTCCAACTTTTGGATTTCAAACTGCCCGGCATATCGGCGTTGAAGTTGTAAAAAACCTTATGGTTGATGCGCAAACCACTTCAAGATGGTACTTTGTTGTTTCGATGGGACGAAAAGCCGGGCATCTTGCTTTAGGAATTGGAAAAGCAACCGGTGCTACTTTAACTTTAATTCCGGAAGAATTCCCAGGTCCAAATATTAAGCTTACACATATGGTAGATATACTTGTTGGAGCTATTATCAAAAGATTGAGCTATGGAAGAAAAGACGGCGTTGCAATACTTGCAGAAGGCTTGGTAGAACATTTGAATGCCGAAGAGCTTTCACCGCTTGTTAACGTGGAAAGAGATGCTCACGATAATATCAGGCTGGCTGAAGTAAACTTTGGGGAAATCTTAAAGTACAAAGTTCAGGAACGATTAAAAGAATTCGGAATAAAATCTACAATAGTCGCAAAGAATATAGGCTACGAGCTTCGCTGTGCGGACCCAATCCCGTTCGATATGGAATATACACGAGACCTCGGTTTTGCTGCTGCACAATTTATTTTAAGCGGCGGCACCGGTGCAATGGTCTCAATCCAGAATGGAAGGTTTGTGCCGATGTATTTCAAAGATATTCTTGATCCGGTTACGAAGAAGACAAAGGTAAGAATGGTTGATCCATCTTCGGAATCTTTTTACATCGCACGCAGATATATGCTTAGGTTAAATCAGGCGGATTTTGAAGATCCGCATGAGCTTGCCAAGTACGCTGCAACTTGCGGAATTTCCCTGGATGAGTTCAGAAATCAGTTCTTCTACCTAATGGAAGAAGACTTACTTTACAAGAACCTGAAAGAAGGGAACATTATGCTTGCAGCGGTTGAGACTAATGATGCCCACAAGCCTGTAAGCGGTATCCAGATGAAAGAGGTTAAAGGCGATAACGGAAGCATGCTGCCTTAATCGCTACATCGTTAAATCTTGTGTAATACCGAAATATATTGAAAATTGAGAGTTTGTGCCTGAGGCGCAGCAGCCTGCGGCTGAGAACATTTGGTATTGATCTCGATTGAATCGGGACAATGTTCAATAATCAATATTCAATTTACAATTAATGTTACTATATGGTTTTGGTTCTTCCGGTTTAGTAGTGATTTAATATTCATAAAATCATAAAGAGATGGACACGTGTTCATCTCTTTTTATTTTAAGGAGAATTATTTTGAAGAAGCCTGTTAAATCTTGCAATAATTTAGCTGTTTATATATATTTACACGCCAATTTTGAAAACATTCGGGGAAAAGCCGAAGGTTAAAATTCCAATCATCAAATTCCAAATTTCAACGGAGTTTGAAATTTGTATTTTGGAATTTATAATTTGTTCTTTCACATGCCGGGATGGCGGAATTGGTAGACGCACAGGACTTAAAATCCTGTGGGTGTTTACACCCGTGCCGGTTCGAGTCCGGCCCTCGGTACAAATAATGGAAAGACCCGGGCTCTTAGCTCAGTTGGTTAGAGCGTCTGCTTGACGTGCAGAAGGTCAAAGGTTCGAATCCTTTAGAGCCCACAAAAGATAAAAGCCTGTAGTATTATTACTTACAGGCTTTATTGTTTTTAAA
>JAJYIL010000287.1 GCA_021790055.1 Bacteroidota bacterium | reverse complement strand
TCAATCAAACGATGAATGCTTGTGGATAGAACAAAAGGCTCCAAACGGTAATATCGTTCTTCACTTCCAGAGTGTAAAAGTTGACGGTGTTTCCTGGAATGCTGGTATCAGAGACGGCGACCTTCTGTTGCAAATAAATAACCGCAACCTGCCCAATGCCGGCACCGCTCAATTGATTCTTAATAAGGTCAATGCCGGCGAATATGCCGATTACACCATTTCACACAACGGCAATATCATTCATACTAAAGTTTACGTCAAAAAGCTTATAAACATTTCACTTGTCGCAAATGCCATTCTCGCTCTTATGCAGATGCTTATAGGCTTTATAGTCCTGATGGCAAAATCAGATGGTAAAGTCCAAAAAATATTTTATAGTATCGGGGTTGCTACGGTCATGACAGGCGTTCAGGTTTTTGTACCGGTTAATTTTTCTCCTGCTGTGGTTCAAGCAGACAGCCTGCCTTATTTGCTGCTTGTCGTTATGCTTGCCGCTGGTATGAGCGGATTTCCGTTTCTGCTTCTCGCTTTCTTCTGGACGTTTCCTAAGCCGTTCAAATTAATAGAAAAAAAATGGACTAAGAGGCTGTTTTTTATTGTCCCTGCTTTAGTAGCTTTATCTGTTGTCTATATTTTTATTGAAGTCTTTGGTTTCGGCAATGGAACTGTAACTAAAGTAAATTTTATAATTAACAATTTGGGATACTTCCTTTCTGCTGTGGAATTGGCTGCCTTTGTTTCTTTAATTATAAATTACCGAAGATTGAAAACAAAAGAGGAGAAAAAGCCTGTCTCTATTATTCTAATTGCATTTGTTATTGCCCTGGCTGCAATTATTTATACCTCAAGAGTTGCACCGGTAATCTCGGATACTATTTTTAATTCTCCCGAGTATTATACTCCTATAATTCTAATAATATTAATACCAATTGCATTTGCCTATTCCATCTTTAAATATCAGCTGATGGATGTAAGCGTTGTTATTAAGAATACTTTGATGTACGGTATTGCTACTGTTACCTTAGCTGCTATTTATTTCCTGATTATCTATGTGCTCGGACAAAGCATAAGCGCTGCAATCGGCACACAGTTCCAGGCTGTTATTGCAGGTTCCATTTTTATTATCTTTGCTCTCGTCTTTCAATCTACTAAAGACAAATTCCAGGACTTCCTTACTGCACGCTTTTATCCCGAACAGTTTGCTTACCAGCGTGTTCTGCTTCGCTTCAGCAATGATGTCTCTACTCTCGTCGGTCTGGATAACATTCTCGACGCTATGAAATCTACCTTTGTCGAATCCTTGAAGATTAACCGTTTCGGAATCTTAATTAAAGGAAAGAAGGATGGAGAGTTCCATTTAATAAATAGCGTTGGAATATCCAACAAAGATCTTGTTATTAATTACGATAGCCTTAATGCGGTAGTCGAAAAAAAGTCGCTTATCTCAAAGCGGATAGTAATCGAACAGCACGAGTTTACCGAAGCCTTCCCTGAAGCTTCCGGTAAATTAATTGAAGACGGAATTTTCACGGTCATCCCGATGATAATAAAATCTAAAGTTATAGGGCTGCTGTTATTCGGATTGAAGCATTCAGGTTCACAGTTTGCCGGTAAGGATCTCGATCTATTAAACGCTGCTTCAAGTCAGGCTTCCATTGCTATTGAGAACGCGAGGCTCTACGAATCCGAAGCTGAGAAGCTTAGAATAGAGAGAGACCTATCGCTTGCAAGAAAAATTCAGCAGGGACTTTTACCTAAGTGCGTTCCTAACATCAATGGGCTAGATATTTGCGGCGAGATGATACCGGCTAATCAAGTCGGCGGTGATTATTATGATTTAATCCCGGTCTCCGATAATAAAATGTTCGTTGTTGTCGGCGATGTATCAGGTAAAGGCTTATCCGCTGCTCTCTACATAACCAAGCTTCAAACGATGATACAACTTTCATGCAATGCGGATAAGTCGCCAAAGCAAATTATGATTGAATTGAACCGCAAGTTTTATGATTCCATCGAGAGAAATTCATTCGTAACAATGACACTCGCATTATTCGATACCGCATTAAGAAAAGTTACATTCTGCCGCGCCGGGCATATGCCGGTTCTTGCCGCTTCAAACGGTTTCGTTCATTCTTATAGAACTCAAGGAATCGGCGTTGGACTGGAAAAAGGAATTGTTTTTGAAAACACTTTAATTGAAGAAGAAGTGCCGCTTAAGCCGGGACAAATTTATGCCTTCTTCTCAGACGGTATTACGGAAGCAATGAATAAATATTTAGATCTATTCGGTGAAGACAAGCTTTCCGGAATCTTAAAAGGGAAGACGAGCAAAACTTCAGCCGAAATAATGAATGCAATCTTGGATTCCATAAATACCTTCCGCGGCGATGCCGAGCAAAATGACGACATGACAATGGTGATAGTAAAAGTTGCATAAACTTATAAAACTTTCCGGATGCAAAGTCCTTTTCTTTAATCAATTCCTTTTATTCAAAAATTATAATTGCGCTCATTTGTTTCCAAACACGCAGCTTGCTTTTGAGATTACGGGGCAGTTGTTAGGTAACAATTCTTAAAGTATATTATCGGCAGCATTTGACAAATAATTAAAGCAATAATATTATGGAAAATGACTTAAGTTTAACGGTCAAGATACTTCAGAAAATAAGTGAGTATCATAAGATCGATTCCCCGGTCGTTCAAATAACAGGGTATAACCATGAACGTATAATGAAAGAGCTTCGCCATCTTATTGCCGATGGATTTATTTATTCTCCGTCAATTAAAGATGATGCCGGCGAAGTTGACCGTATGAGGGATATCGTCATTCTCCCGAAGGGTTCAAAATATCTAAAAGAACACTATTCTTCACAGTAATATATTTTTAAAAATAACTGAAAAGATTTATCGCATTATTACTTCCTCTGCTTTGTTAATTTATCATATTTTAAAGTTTTATCTTGCCTATAAATAAAAATATGGCGATGATGATTTTATAAGTTTCTTTATTATTATGCCCTTCCCGGTTCAAACTTATTCTTCGCTAATTTAGTTAAGTGTAAATATTCAAATTTAATTGATATGAATGTGCCTGAAAAAAAATATTGAAAGGCAAAACATTCTCGCTCTGCGGTACCAAATCCGGCTCCGGCAATTATTATGGAACTATTAAGCAGGTAACAGATTTTCTAAAAGGAAAATATTTCAACGGCAAGGAAGATTTCCTTTATTATTTGAAATCAGGCGATAAGATAAAATTTTATTTGAAGAAGCTGGCAAATCGGAAAAGTCATGGGGTTCCGCTTCATAATATTCTCGAATACCTTAAAAACAATCTTTCGGTTTATACGACTGGCATTGAATCTCATCTGTCCTTCCTCATTGCCTCTATGATTTGTATTAGTTATCTCGATATTTCTTTTTATCTTTGCGCTGCGTAGCTTTTGCAATAATGTATAAGTTGACTTGCATAAACATTTCAGCTTAAGAAAAAATGCACAGAGTTTAAACCAAGCAATAGCTACTTTGCCCTATGCTCTTTGCAAAAATTCTTTGCGCCCATAGTTCAACTGGATAGAACGTTGGATTCCGGTTCCAAAGGTTGAGGGTTCAAGTCCTTCTGGGCGTACTAAATTGGTGGTTGTCTGTAGTCTGTACAATATTGTCTGTGGGATTGTTCTTCATTCAAATGTTCTTAATTTGCCATTCATGAATTTAGGACAAAGAATGATTGAGCTGAAAAATAATAATCAGCTTTATCCTGCTGTAGCTCTATTATATAATTGAGAATTGATTATTGAGCATTAAAATTCCTTCACCGATTCAGAAGCTTATTAAAATGCATTGCCTTAACAATTAGACCATTTAACAATTATACAATTCGACCTTTTTTTTCAGCCAATTAGAATAAAGCCGTTATACAGTTAACTAATATTTTTTTGCTTAAGTTGATAGTTTTACTAAAAATATTAGTAAATTCGCAGAATAAATTTTTCGAATAATAGCAAAGAATAAACCAGGATTTTATAATGCTCAAAAAGAAAAAGAAGCTGTCCAGGAAAGAAATAAAAGAAGACAAGCTAATATCGCTTTATTATAAAAGTTATCAGTACGTAACTGATAATAGCCGCCGCTTGATGATGTACGGTGTAGGGGTTGTCGTATTGATCGTGCTTATTATTTTCTATGTAAACCACAGAGCCCAGCAGAATAAAGCAGCCGGTTATCAGCTTTCACAGGTAATGAATCTTTATGACGGCGGCGCCTATCTTGAAGCCATTGAAGGACAAGCCGGCACCAATGTACTTGGATTGAAAAAGATTGTGGAACAATACGGAAGCACTGAGAATGGGGAGACGGCAAAAATATATCTCGCAAACAGCTATAATTACCTTGGTAAATCAGATGATGCGTTAAAATATTATGAAGATTACGATGGCAGCATTAATATGTACAAGGCAGCGGCGCTTGCCGGTGCTGCAGGCTGTTATGCTGATAAAAATAATTATGCAAAGGCAGCCGAGCTTTATAAGAAAGCCGCTCATGTTTCAAAGGATGACGTTCAAAATCCGAACTACTTGCTGCATGCAGGAATCAATTATTTAGCTTCCGGCGATACAAATAAAGCTAAAACAATGTTTGATCAAATTAAAAAGGATTATGCTACTTCATCTGTTGGTAGAGAAGTCCGCAGATACCTTGTTCAAGTCCAGCAATAGATTATCCTACATTCAAAACAAAATTTAGCCGCAGGTAATCTGCGGCTTTTTTTTCTTACTTAAAGTCCAAAATTCAGCTTTCGGATTTTTGGTATTTTCAAGAAAAAATTCATGTTTTTTGATAGAAATAATCAAAATTTAAATAAAAATTTCCATTATTTCGATTTTATTATTTTCTTGACTTTCAGACGGCATATCTCTATTTTTTCGTCCTATTTATTTCAAAAAAGATTAAAGGTTTATGGCAGACACTTCAGATTTCAGGAATGGCTTAATTA
>JAJYIL010000286.1 GCA_021790055.1 Bacteroidota bacterium | reverse complement strand
CGATCTTTTTCGTCGCCTGATTCGGAAGCAATTTTATTTATTGCTTCTTCAGTCCTCATATAAATTGGACCCTTGCCGTCCATTACGTCCAGCATCATCAGCCAGTTACGCAGATTTGCAGGAACAGGTTTTACTTTTCCATAAGGAACCCATTTTTCTAATTCCGGCTTTCGTTCTGCCATATAATCGCCGCCTTCACCGTTTGTAGCGCGGGATTTGAATAACAGGAACCATGCACCAACCGGACCGTATGCGTCTTTAAATCTTACAGGAATAAAACGTACTTCCTGGCATGTCATTTCTGCACCGGCTTTAAGCGTAAAGTATGCGCTTGAGCCTGAATTCCACGGCGGATACCATGCTCTTCCAAGTCCTTCCCCGGATGAACGAGGCTTAAATACGTGAACAGCACCGCCCATAGCTACTAAAACAGCTTTCGCTTTGAAGACATAAAATTTCTCTTCGCGTACGCTGAATCCGACTGCACCGACGCAAACGTCACCATCCATCAATGGACCGACAATGAATACTCTTTCATAAATATTCTCTGCCCCGACTGCATTCTTTGCAGCTTCGGCTACCACAACTTTATAGGATTCGCCGTTAATCATAAGCTGCCATCTTCCTTCATGGACGTAATTACCATCTGCATCTTTCCAGATAGGTAATCCCCACTTTTCAAAAAGATGAACAGAAGAATCGACATGACGAGCTATGTTGTAAACCAGGTCTTCACGGGTAATGCCCATTAAATCGCTGCGGACATATTTAACATAATCTTCAACGGTATTCTTTCCGTCTTTGATTCCGACATACTGATTGATAGCTGAAAGACCCATTGCAACTGCACCGCTTCTATCGACAGCAGCTTTATCAACTAATGTAACTTTGAGCCCTTTCTTTTTAGCCCAGTAAGCAGCTTCTACTGCTGCACCGCAGGCAGCCATACCGCCGCCGACAATTAGTAAATCGGTATTTACCTCTTCAGTTTTAAAATTTGCCATAATTTTTTCCCTTCCTTTAATTCTTAATTGTTACTACTTCGGGAAGACCTAAAGACTGCGGCTCACTGAATAGAACAGGACTCTTAAGGTCGTCGCTACCGGTGCTCCATCCGCCGTCGGGTACTGCTTTACCTTCCTCGGTCGTACGGATAGGGAACTTAAATCTTTTTAAAGTACCGTTGCGGAACTTAACTGTCCACATAATTGAATCGGTACTTCTCATTGGCGTTACTGTAGCTCCAAGGGGAACAAAGTCAGCATAGCCGCGAACTTCAACTGCCTGGTTGGGACAAATCTTTACACAGTTGTAACACTCCCAGCACATTTCCGGCTCGCGGTTAAATGCCTTCATTGAATCCTTGTTTAACACCATCAAATCGTTTGGACAGATGAACTGGCAGGCTGTCTTATCCAGCGCCTTACATCCGTCGCACTTATCAGGAATTACATAACTCGGCATTATTCTATCTCCTATTTATTTTTTTAAGATGAATTTTGATTTCTTTACTTATTATTCTTAATGTTCACATCGCCGGTGGCAAATTGATGCATCTTAATTTCAACTTTTTCCTCAAGCGTTGCATAATAGTCTCTTAAGATTTTTAAGACTTCCGGGCGACTAAACTCTGCCGGTACCTCGCCGTTTTCCGAGAGAGCTTTTCTTAATGCTGTACCGCTTAAGAACAGCCTATCTTCTTTTTTATGAGGACAGGTCTTCATCGAAGCCATACCGCCGCATTTGAAGCACCAGAAGGTCCAATCGATTGGAAGCGGCTTTAAGAGCAGCGAGCCTTCCGGAATTTCATAAAAGATTTTCTGTGCATCGAACGGACCGTAATAGTTTCCTACGCCGGCATGGTCGCGCCCAACAATAAGATGCGTGCATCCGAAGTTTTGTCTGAATACGCCGTGAAGTAATGCTTCTCTCGGACCGGCATAACGCATGTCAAGCGGATAGCCGCCGCAGAGGACAGAATCTTTTACAAAATAATTTTCTACCAAAACGTCGATGCATTTGGCTCTCACTTCTGCTGGAATATCTCCCGGTTTCAATTTACCTACAAGCTGATGAATATAAAGACCGTCGCTTACCTCAAGTGCAATCTTTGCAAGGAATTCATGCGAGCGGTGCATCGGGTTGCGAAGCTGTAATGCTGCGATTGTTCTCCATCCGCGCTCCTCAAATATTTTTCTGCTTTCTTCCGGTCTCTGGTAAAGTCCCTTAAATTCTTCGGGAAAATAACTTTCAGAAAGTACTTTCACGCGCCCAGCAACATTCCATTCCTTCTGCTCCATCACCATCTTTACGCCTGGATGTTCAGGATCGTTAGTGGTAAATACCTGTTTGCACTCATAATCTTTATCTATTTTATATTTTTCAGTAACCTTCATGGTAGCCATTACTTCATTTGTTTCATCGCTGACCAAGGTTACTTCTTCATTTATCTTTAAAGACTTTGCAACATCTTCTGAGACCGACATTGTAACTGGAATCGGCCAAAACAAGCCGTCAGACATCTTCATGTCTTTACAAACACCTTTCCAATCTTCCTGTCCCATAAATCCGTTTAACGGAGTAAAGCCGCCAATACCAAGCATAATAAGGTCGCCTGTTTCGCGGCTTGTAATTGTAATCTTTTTTAGCTTTCCCGCCTTCTTTAATTCTTCTTCTTTTTCTTTTCCGCTAAGAAGAAGAACTTTCAGTTTATTGCTTCCATGCGGTCGAATTAAGTTCGAGCTGCTCATTTTGTCTCCTCGAATTAAATTTTTAATTTTGAATTATAATCATATAAAATCACGATAAAAACTTATGCCGTGACTGAAGTAAAATCAATTTGATTCATCCTTCTGTAACCAGGTTGTTGTTCATTAACTCACATTCCTTTATAAGGATTCGCTCCGATAATTCTCATCTCTTCTACAAAGTCGTTAAATATTTCAGGTATCTTTTCGTACTCATCAATCGAGAGTGTAAGAAGCTTTACTCTTTCAGGCTCAAGTACAAGCTGCTTCAGCTTCTCACGGACGTTTTCCATTCTCTTGTTCGCAAGTTCGCTGCCTCTTATAAAATGACATTGATAATCCTCTCCGTACTTACAGCCTATCAGTAATATTCCGTCAAAGCCTCTCGACAGTGCATCGGCAATCCAAACAGTGTTTACAGAACCGAGGCAGCGGACAGGAATTACCCTTACGTTAGGATCATATTGAAGCTTGTTTCTGCAGGCGATATCAAGCGAAGGGTAGGCATCGTTCTCGCAAAGGAATGCAAGTATTCTCGGCTTGTCTTCGTCTTCATCCGGAATTTCAATCGCTTTAATCATCGATGAAATCATATTGATGGAATAATCCTTAAAGGAAATTATTCTTTCAGGGCAGGCACCAAGACATATTCCGCATCTCCGGCATCTTTCTATATTAGGCAGCGGAGTTCCCTTCACATCTTCATCTAAAGTTCCGAACGGACATTCCTCGGTGCAGCGCTTACACTGTGTGCAGCGCTGGAGGAAAAACTCCGGGAATGATTGATCGCCGGATCTCGGATGAACTGCCTTCCCTTCTTTTGCAGCATGAATAAGTTGAATAGCCTTTAATGCCGCTCCGTAAGCGTCGGCTTTACTTGCAGAAATATCCATAGGTGCTCTTACCGAACCTGCGGCATAAATTCCGGTTCGCCTTGTTTCATACGGAAAGCAAATGTAATGTGAATCCGGGAATCCGTATTTCAATGTTGGCAGGTCAGTTCCTTGCCTGTAAGTAAGATTTAGAATTTTAGCGCCGGCTTCTGCAGATGCTGCTGCTTTCTTTCCGTCCAATGTCTTTTCTGCCTCGGCTTGAACTTCAGTCTCTGATTCAATTTCTCCAACTAAAGTTGACGGAACCATACCGGTAGCAAGCACAACAACATCTGATTCGATTTGAATCTTATCGCCTAAAAAGGTATTATCAATATCTATCAGCATCGATCCACTGCCGGATTGATTAATATTTACAACATCGCCCTTAGTTAAAAAAACATTGTCTTCCGATTGAACTCTTTTAAAGAAAAGTTCCTGCTGCGCCGGCATGCGAATGTCTCTGTAAATAATATAGATAAATGCTTCCGGAAATTTTTCCCGTATGTACAGAGCCTGTTTTATAGAAGTTGAACAGCATTCAGATGAACAATACGGAAGATGCTTTTCATCTCTTGAACCTGCGCACTGGATAAAAGCTATACTCTTTACTGGCTTGCCGTTAATAATTTTTGGGCTGCCGTTTGATTCTTTAAAGCTTTCCTCTAACTGAGTACTTGTTATCACCTTATCAAATTTGCCGTAGCCCAGTTCGTTTAATTTGTTCGGGTTATACGGCTTTGCGCCGGTTGCTTGAACTATTGAGCCGACAATCAGATTTTCTGTTGCCGAGTTATTTATAATGAGGGATATATGAAAATCACCCGGTTCACCGGATATTTTTTCAACCACGCATGATTTATTTACTTTTATTTTTTCATGTGATTCAACTTCAGAAATTAATTCCTCAATCTTAGTTGGTTCCGGCTCACGGAATGGTGAATGAGAAGGAGAGGTTTTGAATAATCTGCCGGTCCATCCGCCAAGATGGTTTTCCTTTTCGGTAAGCACGACGTTAAACCCGGCGTTGGCAGAAGCTAAAGCCGCAGTCATTCCGGCAACTCCGCCTCCGACAACAAGAATGGTTTCGTTAATTTCTTTTTTGAATGGTTCAGGCGGTTCGCTGTTTCTTACTTTTGCAATGCTCATCCTAAGATAATCTTCTGCAAGCATTTGAGTATCTTCATCGTTCGGCTTATGAGACCAGGCAACTTGTTCTCTCAAATTGGTTCGCTCTACAAAAACTTTTGAATCGAATTTGAAAACATCAGATAAAAACCTTTGAGAACATGCGCCGATTATTACCCGGTTCAACTGTTCGTTTTCAATATCCTTTTTAATTATCTCCATACTTTCATTACTGCATAACCAGGGGCTTACCTTACAGA
>JAJYIL010000285.1 GCA_021790055.1 Bacteroidota bacterium | reverse complement strand
TATATTTCAACTGCAAGCAGGTTCGTTGCCTGGGCGTAAAAATCGATAACGATTTTATGTGTGGTCTGAGCATCTATCCGTGAAAAGCTAAATGCAAACAGTATAACAAAAAAACAGTAAAATATTTTCTTCATATAATTGTCCTACAAAATAAATATTGGTTCATAATTCATTGCTTATAATTAATTATCAAGATAGAGTTTGTGGAGGATAAAAACGGGAAAATTATTAAATACCTGCATAGTACAGCAGATTTAAATAATAAAAAACTTTCTTGAAATTCACGCACTTAAAAAATAACTCATAATTCTATAATTTCATAATCGAAAATGTCTTTAGATATTTTAGTACTTTATTACAAAATCCAAATCACACATCATCATTTGCGATTACTACCCCGATTCAATCGGGGCAGGCTATTTGTCGTCTGACGTATTTCACTTAAAATTTCACAAATATTATCTGTGTCAATCAGTGAAATCTGTATCTCATTTAAGGAGGATCATCTTTTTAACTGATTTGTAGCCTCCGGCAGAAAGTGAATAAAAATAAATCCCGCTAGCAAATTCATTAAATTTGTTCAACGGAGGAAAGCTAACGTTATAATTCCCGGCACTTTGCTTTTTATCTACCAGAACTGCAACCTGTCTGCCTAAAAGGTCATAAACAATAAGCTTAACCGGGATGTACCCTTTTGCCTGCACTGGAATGGAATAAATGATGTTTGTAGTCGGGTTGAAAGGATTAGGATAATTTTGTTCCAATGAAAATGCACTTGGTTTTGTCAGATCAATTGTATCCAGCATGTTAAGATTTTTCAAAATTAAATTATTTGGATCGAAGGTTATGAATACCGGTTTATTTTTTACTACTAACGTAAATTGCTGAGATTGAGTATCATTTAAGATAGTTAGTGTAGTGTCGCCAGTCGTCGTTGTAACTCGAACTTCCACAGGCATAGTAAAAAATGCCGGGTCAGCTCCGATTGCCTGATTAACATTTAATATAACTTTGTAAGTATTATTCCCGGCTGATGAGTAACTCCAATCAACATTATAAGAAGGAAATCCTTCTCCATAAATCCATTCATCAAAAAAATAACTTAAGCTTGAGCCGTAGACTTCTTCGGCAATTCTTTCAAAATCCTGAGTAGTTGCAACACCGTAAGCCAGACCAGGAGCCGAATTATATGTTCTTAATATTTTGAAGAAGACTGAATCGCCGACAATTCCTCTAAGCATATGAAGGACAACTGCGCCTTTTGCGTAGGATCGATTATAGTTGAAAATGTTGTTGACATCTGAAATGTTGGTTACATAGATAGAACCCTTAGCCGCTTTTGCACTTTGCATATCACTCGAAATCATCTGATCGTAAACACTCTTTCCCTGTGAAGCTTCAAAATAGACAGCTTCGGAGTATGTTGCGAAGCCTTCGTTGAGCCAGATGTCGTTCCAGTCGGCACAGGTAACCTTATCGCCGAACCATTGATGTGCAAGTTCATGAGCTTCAAGGTCTTCATCGAAGCTGCCTAAAGACGTACATGTTTGATGTTCCATTCCCCCGCTCCAACCGAATTGAGCCTCGCCATACTTCTCCCTTATAAAAGGATATTGACCGTAACGCTCCGAAAAAATTTTTATCATGTTGGGTACCTTGCTTATACCGCTCAGGGCAGTGCTGTCATTTTCCGGATACACAAAATACATTATCGGCATTGAATCTGTCGCAGTATACTTATAAAAATTTGTATGCTGAACATAGTTGGAAACTGCGATAGAAATTAAGTACTGAGCTATCGGATAGCCGTTATGCCATTTGTAAGTTTTAGTTCCGTCAGGGTTATTAACCACCTGCCTGAGAATTCCGTTGGAAGCTGCGATAAGACTGCCATTGCATGTAACCCAAACGTCGGATGAATCGGCTTTATCTGCCGGAGTATCTTTGCAAGGGAACCAATCGCTGGCACCATATGGCTCGCTTAAGGTCCATATTGCCGGATAGCCGTTATGACTGCCAAACTCGAAGCTGCCGAATCCGCTTAAGCCGGGTGTCCCCTGATAATATACCGTGACTGAAAATGATTCGCCTGGAGTCAATGTTGTATCCAGAGTAATATTCAGTTTTGCATTTGAATGAATGAACGAAAGTTTTGTTCCATTTGAAATTACAGAATCAACATTTAGCGGATCTTGAAGATCCAGGAAAAACGCTTTTAATTCTGCCGATTTGCTTTTTGCGTTAACTGTAACGGCTCCGATAAGGTTGTGTTGTGTATATTGAAGAGTCAAATCTAATTTGTAGTAAGTAACGTCAATTGTAGAGTCGCCGGGATAATCGGCATGGGAAATTTTTTGAAGAGTCAGGAACTGCTGCTCATCGGCTTTTACTAATGCTTCTTTTGAGCTTTGAGCAAAAGCAGAAAAAGAAATGATAATAAATATAAAACTAATAATCGATGCGGATAATTTTTGTTTCATCGTGGTAAAGTCATTTTAATTATTTTCAAATGGTCATCCTGGCAATCTTGAACCTATCCATGCCCCTTCGCTTTAATAAAGGGAAGGGCAATTCTCTTTCCTCCCCTTTTCCTAAAGGGGAGAGACCGGGAGGGGTTCCTGTATCCTGCAAACCGAGCGGAAGCCGCAATACCGGCATACTATATTTTCTCGGTTCTTTAAAGTGGAAAGATTAAACTTGCCATCCGTAATTTCCTTGACGTATTTTTTTATCATGCCAAGACAATTTGCGACTAACTCTTTGTATGCTTCCAACAGCCTTTCATCGCTCAACTTTGATCGTGCCGAGAGCTGGCTGATTAAATGCTCTCCGAAATCCTCATCTGAAAATTTGAGTGAGTATATCACTGCGGCAGCCGGCTCATAATCAATATCAAAATAAGCTTTTATTATTTCCTTTGCGGCATAAAGATAAAGAGGAAGCTGAAGCGATATCCCGTTCAACAATTCCGGTGCTGTAGGCTTCTTGCCGCTTAGCTTATAATCAATAATCTTGAATCTTTTATTTTGCTTATCAATATCCACACGGTCTATTTTGCCGCTCACCTTAACAGTATCTACGCTAATGTGTATTGGAGCCTGCCGCGCCTGATCTTGAATTTCTCCAAAGCCTGCTTCGAAAAACTCGGGAACAAATCCCCCTTCCTTATTCCTTTCTTCAGTTAGAAATTTGTAAAGAATGGAATATTTTTTATCGCCGTTAATTCCAAGTATTTTTTCCTTTTCATAAAACGACAAAGGTGAATGAATATTTGCTTCATCAACCTGCGTCGCGGCAATTTCGAATATTAAACCCTCAGCGTAATTAAATTGTTCGTCATTAGCATTAGCGAGCGTAATTCCTTTCTCTTTTAGCTCCTTATAAAATTTGTATAGAATTGCGTGTAGAAGGCTTCCCATTTCTAACGCCTCAATATCTTCAGTCGGTTCTTCCGGAAGCTCAAGCTTCAAGATCCGCTCTGCAAAATATTTGTAAGGACACTTTGCATAAGTTTCTAACTGTGAAATTGAATATTCATTCAACTCAAGTTCTTCAAGTGATTTTTTGCAGGCTACTCCCAGCGCTTCTTTAATATGCCCCGAATATTCCGAACCGCCAAACGGATTTTTAGCTCGAATCTTGCTGACTTCGATTGCCATTTTAATTTCTACAAGGTCGATTGTGCTTTCTGAAAGGCTAAAGCCTGCAGGAAGGCTCTCAAAATTATTTTTTCCTAAATAGATTAATAATTCCTCCCTGGAGTAAATTGAATCAGAATAGTCTTTCTCTTTCTTCTCAATAAGTGAGAAAACTTCTTCGAGCTCATTTAAAAAGTTTGACTCGACCAATTCCTTCTTTTCTTCCTGTTTTGGGAAGGTTAGATAAAGATGCTTGTCCCATACACAAAGTGATTGATAAAACCTGTACCGCTCTTCCGTCTGATGACTTCTTTCGTTTTTAGAAAATGAACCGGAGAAAAATATTTCAGGAGAATATCGTGTCGGAATATCTCCATCACACAAGCCGGATATAAAGAGATAGTCGAATTTCAAGCCGCGTATTTCGTTCAGGGTAGTAACTTGGATTCCATAGCCGGGCTTTTCTTTTATATTAAACCTTGATGAAGAGACTGCCGTGCGAATGTTATTCAAGAAAAATGAAAGCGGGAACTTTTTATTCCTGCCAAATTCCAGCTCAAATAACTCGAACAGCTCTTCAATTAAATCTAAGAAGGTAGTTAAGCCTTTTACATTTTCTTCCGCTGAAGAAATACCGTCGTTAATCATTCTATCGGGCATCTTCAGAGTAAATATTAAATTTTGCAAGCTTGAAAAAAATTCTCCCAGTGTCATCGTCTTATCGAACGGAGAAAGGAGCCGGGAGATTTTTTTAATATCTTCCAGGGCTTCCGTAAAAATTATTTTATTTTTTGCACTGAAATCATCTTCATCTTCTTCCCGCTTATCAAGTCTTTCAATTGAATCTTGTAAGGAGTTATTCCAATTATCAAAGCCGGAAATAATTTTTAAACTTACCGACGCCTTCAATAGGTTGGACGCATCGACACCGGGCAAATCAAGGTACCCGCTGCCAAGTGCACGGAAAATATTCTTGTAATAAAAATCGTTCTCAAGTATTTCTAAAAAATTTATTATTGAAATTACCGGTGAAGAGGAATCAAGCGGAATCCTGTCCGTTAAATTGAAAGGTAGACCAAATAATGTAAAGATGTCCCTAACAACCGGCGAGTATTTTTTAATCAAGTTAAAAGCTACGCAAATTCTGTGTGGCTCAACTTTCTCTTCTTTAATTAATTCCTTAATTTCCTGTGCAATCATCCTAACCTCATTCTCGCGGGTAGATGCGGAAATTTTAGTCAAAGAGTGTGCAAAGCGGTTTTCTATTACACGCACTTTCCTTTTAAAAAGATTTTCCCTTGTCAAAGCCTGGAACTTATTTTGAACCGCACCTGAAACGTCCTTAACATGTGAAAATCCTTTTTTTATAAG
>JAJYIL010000284.1 GCA_021790055.1 Bacteroidota bacterium | reverse complement strand
ATATCAATTATGCGCGGGAAATTTTACCGATACAAAAAAGCTGGTTCTGCTAAAATGAAGCTGCGTATCTTTAGCAATCGCAGCTTAAATTTCCGGGAGGTTGTTTAAGCCGTCTAGTAATTTCAAATTGAATGAAATGAAAAGCATATTTAGAAAATATTATTACAGGAAAATTTGTTATGAACTTAAAGCCAACTCGACTTGTTATTATCTTTTTTCTCTTTATTACATTCCCGGCCTACAGTCAAGTTAAGCTTCCAAAGCTTGTAAGCGACGGCATGGTGCTGCAGCGCGGCGTTAATATTAAGATATGGGGATGGGCAGGCAAGGATGAAAAAGTATCGGTGCATTTCATCAATTCAACTTACAATACTGTTGCAAACAACAAGGGCGATTGGAGTATCACGCTGCCGAAGATAGAAGCCGGCGGTCCGTATGAAATGAAAATTGAGGCGAGCAATTCAATTACGGTTCATGATATAATGATTGGCGATGTGTGGGTTTGTTCCGGTCAATCCAATATGGAATTGTGGATGAAGAGAGTGAGCTGGAATTATCCCGGAGAGATTGCCCGGTCTGAAAATAAATATATCAGGCAGTTTAAAGTCCCGGACAGCTATAATTTTAACAGCCCTCAGGAAGATATAAGACCGGGAGACCTGCCTGCCGGGCAGGGCAGCTGGAAGATTGCAAGTCCTGAAAATACACCCGACTTTTCCGCAGCGGCTTATTTCTTTGGAAAATACCTTTATGAAAAATTTAAGGTGCCGGTTGGACTAATTAATTCAAGCCTCGGCGGCTCGCCCATCGAGTCATGGATAAGCGCCGGTGCATTAAAAAAATTTCCTAAATATTATAATGAAGCTGAAATGTTCAGGGATAGTTCTTTAATAAAAAAAATTGAAGCGGCAGATGATGCAAGAATAAATGCCTGGTACACAGAATTATGGAAAGTGGACGAGGGAAATAAAGATAAGCAGCAGATGTGGTACGACCCATCGCTTAATACTTCCGGTTGGGACTCTATGAAAGTTCCGGGTTACTGGGCAAATGAAACCAAGCTTGGCTGGGTGAATGGAGTCGTTTGGCTCAGAAAGAAAGTCGACATACTTTCTACGATGGCCGGCAAGCAGGCAAAATTAATTTTAGGTAGAATTGTCGATGCTGATTCTGCATACGTGAATGGCACCTTTGTCGGAACGATCAGTTATCAATATCCCCCTAGCAGGTTTAATATTCCCGCTAATGTACTTAAAGCTGGAGAGAATAATATTGTCGTGCGTGTAATCAGCAATATCGGGAAAGGCGGCTTCGTTCCCGATAAACTTTATGCAATCGTAGCGGATGGTGATACCATTAATATTGCCGGCAACTGGAAATATCAACTCGGCGCACCGATGCCGCCGTTATTTGGGCAAACCTTTATAAGATGGATGCCGCTCGGATTGTATAATGCTATGATTGCACCGCTTCTAAATTATAAAATTAAAGGCACAATCTGGTACCAGGGAGAATCTAATGCTGGTAGACCGAGTGACTATCATAGCCTTATGGTAACGCTTATAAACGATTGGAGAGAAAAATGGCATGAAGGAGATTTTCCATTCTTGTTTGTACAGCTTCCTAATTTTATGGAACCGACCAGCGAGCCGGTAAACAGCGACTGGGCTCTTCTAAGGGAAGCTCAATTGAAGACCTATCCATTCCGAATACCGGTATGGCAGTCACTTATGACATCGGAGAATGGAATGATATTCACCCGCTTGATAAAAAGGACGTTGGCTACAGGCTATTCCTTGCAGCGGAAAAGTATGCTTACGGGGATAATCATGTTGTTTATTCCGGACCGATTTATAAATCAATGAAGATTGCAGATAACAAAATAATTCTTTCCTTTACACATGTAGGCGGCGGGCTTGTGGCAAAAGGGAACGGCATGCTCAACTATTTTTCAATTGCCGGCGCAGATGGAAAGTTTGTTTGGGCTAATGCAAAGATAGAAGGCAACAAGGTTGTTGTCTGGAATAATGAAATTGCAAAGCCTGTTGCAGTACGCTATGCCTGGGCACACGATCCGGAAGGTGCAAATTTATATAACAGAGAAGGCTTGCCTGCCTCACCTTTTAGAACGGATGACTTCTAACTTATAGGAGATATAAATCTAATTTTAAAATTTTTTTAAGAATTAAAATACTACTTCTGCAAAGAGCAAGGCACTATGGGCATAGAACCATTGCCCTATGCTTTGCTCAAGAGGGTAAATTCTCAAATTGTTGAAGCCGGTTAAAAGAAATTTATTATTCTCGGTGAGATACCTGACAGCAGCATAATTGAAATGACCTCCTTTAAAACGCAATATAAGCGACCGAAATCGATTGAAAATATTTTATTGATTTTGGCTGGAGTAAGTAATATTTTTAATCTTAAAGTTTTGAATCGTTTTTATTTTTTAATTTTCTCGCTGAAAGAGTTTTAAGCTTAATGAAAAAAATTACGATCGAAGAGGTTGCAAAAAAAGCCGGGGTATCCAAAGGTACAATTTCCGCAGTAATTAATGGTAAGAATACAGTTAAACCGGAAACAAGAGATCATATACTCGATGTAATGAAGGAATTGAATTTTCGTCCTAAGGGTGTTGCCCGTAACCTAAAAAACGGCATGCGGGATAAGAGTATTGGAATAATTATTAAAGATTTAAGCTACCCGTTTTATACTGCAATCGCTAACGGTGCAAGGGAATATGCAAAAAGTAAAGGTTATTCCGTAATAGTTGCAAGCTCGGAAAACGACCATGAATATGAAAAGAAATTATCGCACCTTTTTTCAACGAAGGATATTAAGGGGACAATAATAGCGCCGATTGTTGAAGGTGCATCAGAGATAGAGCATCTCTTCAAGCTTAAAATGATAAATTATCCTTTTGTGCTACTTGAGGATGTAAAAGGCATTCAAGCAAACGTAGTAGCCATCGATAATATCCGTGCAATCAAAAAGGCAGTAAAATATTTAATGGAAAGCGGGCATACAAAAATAGTCCACTTTGCCGGTCCACCAAGCTCATCTCATACTCAGGAAAGAATTGAAGGATTTAGACATGCTTTCAGTGAAAGCCCGCTGGTCTTCAATAAAAGTATGATTGTCTCTATTGGCTCAGACCATGAAGAGAGTTACCGAAAAACCTTAGAATATTTTAAGCACAAGAACCGTAAAGAATATCCTACAGCGATAGTATGCTTCAACGACATGCAGGCGCTTGCAGTAATGCTGGCTTTGAAAGAACTAAGCATTAAAATTCCGGAAGATATTTCCATCATCGGTAACGATGACATATTTTATGCTAAGATATACCCGGTCCCGCTGACGACAATTAGGGCACCACAGCAAGAAATCGGCAGGACGGCAGCAGAAATTCTTATAAGAAACATTGAATCCCAAAAATTCTTACAAATAGAGAGAGTCGTACTTGAGACAGAATTTGTCGTAAGGGAGTCGTCTAAAGTTTTGAATCATTAATTTTTCTTCCTGGTTTTTCATTCAAAAAAATTATTATTTCGAACTTTAGGGCAATTTCTTATTGACATTGTGTTTTATTCTTTGTATTATTAAAACGGTTCAATTTAAATTGAACTGATAAGAGATAGATAAATTTAATTTGAATAATTGGTATTAAGCAGGGTAATTACAGATGATAGACAAGCTTTCCCTTGAGGAAATTTCAAAGCAAAAAGAGAAAAAAGGATTTAATAATCCTGAATTATCCATCTCAGATAGAGTAAATAATTTACTAAGCCAGATGACCTTAGAAGAAAAGGTTGCCCAGATGGTATGCATTTGGGGACAAAAGAAATCGTTAATATTTGATGACGATGGTAAGTTAGACGTATCAAAGCTGGCGGCAAATCTTCCTAACGGCATAGGGCAAATCGGAAGGTTAAGCGATAGTAACGGCGGCTTAACCCCGGTAGAAATGGCTAAGCTTGCAAATGAAATACAGAAGTTTCTTGTTGAGAATACCCGTTTGGGGATACCGGTTATTTTTCATGAAGAATGCCTGCACGGCTTGGCAGGAAAAGATGCAACAAGCTATCCGCAGCCAATTGGATTAGCATCGACATTTAACCCCGAATTGATTGAGGAAATTTATACTGCGATTGCCGAAGATGCGCGCTCGCGCGGAGCCCATCAAGCCTTAACACCTGTTGTGGACGTTGCCCGGGAACCAAGATGGGGAAGGGTTGAGGAAACATTCGGCGAAGATCCATATTTAGTCTCAAGAATGGGTGTAGCAGCAGTTAAAGGTTTTCAAGGCGACGCTGTATTTGTAGAACCCAAAACGGGGCAGCTTAATAAGAAAAGAGTCATTGCCACACTTAAGCATTTTGCCGCTCACGGGCAACCGGAATCCGGCACAAACTGCGGGCCTGTAAATGTATCCGAAAGAATTCTTCGAGATACATTTCTTTATCCTTTTAAGAAAGCGATTAAAGAAGGCAAAGCCTTAAGTGTAATGGCTTCTTACAATGAAATTGATGGAATTCCATCCCACGCAAACCAATGGCTGCTGAAGAAGGTTTTGCGGGATGAATGGGGCTTTAAAGGATTTATTGTTTCGGATTATTATGCAATTACAGAATTAAATCACCGGGAGGAAACTCTGGGTCATTCACTTGCTAAGGACAAAAGCGATGCGGCACTGCTTGCAGTAAATGCCGGAGTTAATATTGAATTGCCCGACCCGGACTGTTATCCAAACTTGATTCAGCTTGTAAAGGAAGGTAGAATAAAAGAATCTGTTTTAGATGAGTTAGTAGGGAACCTTTTAAAATACAAATTTCTTCTCGGGCTATTTGAAGATCCTTATGTCGATCCTAAATTAATTCAGGCAGATGTAAGACTTGAGAAAGAGAGAAGCTTAGCTCTTAAAGCTGCATACCAGACAATTACTCTTCTCAAGAATGAAGGCGGATTGTTGCCGCTCAATCTTCCAAGTAATGGTCGAAGAAAAAAAACT
>JAJYIL010000283.1 GCA_021790055.1 Bacteroidota bacterium | reverse complement strand
TAAGGTACGATTTTTGCTAATTTTTTACTTCTAAGATTAATACTTATTTTTTAGATGGACTTTGTAAAAGAATATATTGACGACTTGTTTTACGTTAAAGTAACAACAAATAAAGCGACGTTTTGGGAAGCGGACTATTTGCAGGAAATTCTGCAAAAAGAAATTACCGCAGGATATAAAAAAATTATTATTGACTTATCCAATTGCCGTACACTTGATCCGCCTTTTATTGGAGCAATAATTTTATCTTTTAAAAAGCTATTAAACATAAGCGGTACCTTGAAGGTTATTAAACCTGCAAATATTCAAAATAAGGAGGACATTTTCAAATCGCTCATGTTGTTTGAACTTTTTAATTCGAAGAATGAAGCTATCGAAAGTTTCAGGACAGTTTTTGTAGCCCCAATTGAAGAAATGTTCTATCCTCGATTATCCTCTGTAAATTCTTAAGGTTAAATTCACCACCTGGAATTCTTGTCCCCGTCAAGAACATTATGAAATTAATTTTTCCTTTGAGAAACTCCATTTAAATTGTTCATGCTTTTTTCTTTCAAATGGAAGCCTAAATCGTCTTCCCAGCCTGATGGAGCATTTTTCATGAAGTAAAGTAGTATACTTGCTGATATAAGCGAAACACTGAGATAGAGTACTATAGCGATTAACACATTTTCACCATCCTTTTTTATAGCATAACATAACCTTCGTAAGTATTGCAAATCATTTTAAGCACTTTGAATCAATTTCGGAATGCACTCTCCTCGATTAAAATTATCATCGAAAAATTTTTAGCAAAGTTAATATCCGGCTTTACTCTTTAGTATCTTCTATATCAAAATCTGAAAATACTAAACAACTCCCTATTGGCAATAGTGATAAAGAACATCGTTGTAAAAAGTTGGATTATCAGTCATCCATTTTTATATTTGTCCGTTATCTTTTCTATTTCAAAAACAATTATGCGATGAAGTAAAATGACTCCAAAGATTATTCTCCAAACAAGTTTTCCAAAATTAAAGCTTATTAAAAGAGGAAAAGTAAGAGATATATATGATGCAGGCGAATATTTCTTAATTGTCTCTACCGATAGACTTTCAGCATTCGATGTAATTATGGGGCAAGGCATTCCATACAAAGGCATTGTACTCACAAAAATATCCGAGTTCTGGTTTAAATTTTCACGGAAGATTATAAGCAACCACCTTGTTTCTACCGATTTAAATAAATTTCCAAAGGAATGTCTTGAATATAAAGATGTATTAGCCGGGCGCAGTATGCTTGTTAAAAAAGCGGAAGTTATTCCTATTGAGTGTATCGTTAGAGGCTACATTTCAGGTTCCGGGTGGAACGATTATAAAAAGACTGGCGAAATTTCAGGTAACAAACTTCCAGCTGGTTTGCTTGAATCGGAAAAATTACCGCATCCGATTTTTACTCCATCAACAAAAGCAGAAATTGGGCAGCATGATGAAAACATTTCTATAGAAGAAGCTAAGAAAATGATAGACGATAAAACTGTTGAAAGAATAAAAGACACAACTTTAAAAATCTACACGAAAGCCTCCGAATTTGCCCTTACTAAAGGTATAATAATAGCTGATACAAAACTGGAATTCGGATTTTATAACGGAGAAGTAATTCTGGTAGATGAAGTGTTAACCCCGGATTCTTCCCGCTTTTGGCCATTAAGCAAGTATAAGAAGGGCGGCGTACAAGAAAGCTATGATAAGCAGTTTGTCCGCGATTATCTGCTTTCAATTAATTTCAATAAACAGCCGCCGCCGCCGGTTCTTCCCGAAGAGATTATTTTGAAGACAAGTGAGAAATATCTTGAAGTCTTATTTGAATTAACGGGAGAAAAAATCGCCTGAATGAGACCATTATCTATAAAGGTTGTTAGTAATAAAAGCCTTTACATAAAATGGGATGAAGAAACAGTTTCTTCCATTGAATTAAGGACGCTTAGGAAACTATGCCCTTGTGCAACTTGCTCTGAGCAAAGAGTTAATCAAAGTCCAAGTTATATCCCTTTATATTTTGAGGATCAGGTCAAAGTGGAAAAATTAATTGAGGTAGGAAATTATGCCGTAGGAATTTTCTGGAAGGATGGGCATAAGACGGGGATTTATGAATTTCCTCTCCTGCGGCAAATTGCTCTTGCAAGCAATGTAGTTGAATAACTTATGGTACTACCAAATCAGCTTACAGTATTAAGGATAATTCTAACTCCAATATTCCTAATACTCTTTCTTACGAATGATCCGCTGCTTAAACAGATTTCATTAATCGTTTTTATTATAGCAGCCTTAACGGATTGGTATGACGGCTGGCTTGCAAGAAAATTTAATTACATAACCGACTGGGGAAAGTTTTGGGATCCGCTTGCCGACAAAATCTTAACTTCGGCAGCGTTTCTCGGATTTGTCTACATTAAAATTCTTCCGCTCTGGATGGTCTTAATCATTATTGTAAGAGACTTCCTTATTACCGGTCTACGCGCTTATGCCGATTACAAGGGGCATTCTTTTCCAACAAGCTACTATGCAAAAGTGAAAACCTTCATTCAACTTACGTTTCTTTATTATCTTTTAATTGTTTATGTTGGTCAAAATACAGTACAAATATTTACCGGACATGAAAGGTTATTTGATATCTTGATGAACCAAACTTTTGTTTATGTTACGATGCTGATTGTTACTGCGATTACCTTTCATTCCGGTGTAACGTATCTTTACAAGAGCAGGCGACTGATTAAAAATCTTTTTCAACATGAAAATTAATTATTTTGAAAAGTTTATTGGTTCCGGATTTCTAACCGGATATATTCCCACGGCATCAGGCACATTTGGAAGTCTTGCCGCGTTGGTAATATATTTTATACCCGGTTTTGAAAAGCTTTCAATTCTAATTCCAGCAATTATTATTTTCATGTTATATGGAATTTATGTCGGTTCAAAATTTGAAAAGCAATATGGTGAAGATCCGGCTGAATGTACTGTTGATGAAGTTGTGGGAATGTGGATTACTCTAATTCTAGTACCTAAAACAATTCTGTTTGCCGTAATTTCGTTTTTCGTCTGGAGGATTATGGATATAATTAAGATTCCACCAGCAAGACAAGTTGAAAAGCTTAAGGGTGGTTTAGGAATAATGATGGATGATGTTGTGGCAGGAATTTATTCTCTTGTACTTGTTCATTTTATTTTGCTTATTTTTGTACGCTTAAATATTTCACTTGGATGAGAGGGAAATGAATGCTCATATAATTACTATTGGCGACGAGATTTTAATCGGACAGACTTTAAATACTAATGCCGCATTTATAGGCGAACAGCTTACAAATATTTCTATCAATGTTAAAAAGACTTCTGTTGTACCGGATGATGAAGAATCAATACTAAAGGAATTTAAATCATGTCTTGACGATAACGATGTTGTAATTGTTACAGGCGGACTTGGTCCCACTCATGATGATATTACGCGAAAGTGCGTTGTAAAATTCTTTCACACCGAGCTTGCCCCCAATCAGGAGGTTCTTGAAGATGTAAAGAATTTTTTTAAGAAGAGAGGTCAGAAAATAACCAAGATTAATGAAGACCAGGCGCTTGTTCCTAAAATAGCGGAAGGCATACGCAACAGCCGCGGTACCGCACCGGGAATGTGGATTGAGAAAGAAAATAAAATGTTTGTAGTATTGCCGGGCGTGCCGCATGAAATGTCAGAAATGATCAGGTCATTTGTTATCCCGAGGCTTAAGAATAAAACACCTGAAAAGGATTTTTTTATAAAAAGGATAAATCTTTTAACAACAGGAATTTCGGAATCTTATTTATTCGAAAAACTTGGAGACCTTGATGAGCTTTTAAACGGTGCAACACTTGCCTTTCTTCCGAGCCAGTTTGGCGTTAAGATGAGAGTGACTGTTCACGATAAAGATGAAGAAACTGCCAAGAATAAAATCGGCGAGATTGAGCAGAAGATTAGAAGCAAAGTCGGCAGATTTATTTTCTCGCAGCAAGAAGAAAATCTTGAAAACGTTGTTGGCAGGATTTTAACCGAGAGGGATTTGACAATTGCAGTTGCAGAGTCATGTACCGGCGGTTTAATTTCAAATATGCTGACCAACATCAGCGGCAGTTCCAAGTTTTATGAAAGAGGCGTTATTACATACAGCAATGCTTCCAAGGTTGAATTGCTGAAAGTTAACGAAGACACTTTATCCGAATTCGGTGCGGTTAGCCTTGAAGTCGCAAGGCAAATGGCAGAGGGTGTAAGAGGCATCAGCGGAACCGATCTCGGGCTTGCAGTTACGGGTATTATGGGTCCTACCGGCGCTAGCAGCGACAAGCCGGTTGGATTGGCTTATATCGGATTTTGTGATGAAAAGGTTTGTACTGCTAAAAAGTTCCAGTTTGGCGAAGACAGGCTTTTGAACAAGCAAAGAACAGCCCAGGCTGCGCTTGAAATGGTAAGACGCTCTTTGCTTGGAATTCCATTTGACGAATAGAAAATGCCAAGATTATTTATCGCTTTAAAAATTCCTAAAGATGCTAGAGAAAAAATAATTGCATTACGAAATGAAGCGATGCCTGATTTTCATAAGTACAAATGGGAACCTGTAGAGAAAATTCATTTGACCTTGAAGTTCATCGGCGAAGTAAAAAATGAACTGGTTGAAGATATTACTGAGGCAATTCGTTTCCTTGAAGACTATGAAAGCTTCAACTGTAAGCTTACTAAGTTTGGATTTTTTTATAGGTATAAAAATCCTGCAGTACTCTGGATGGGATTAGCCGTCGATAAAAACATTGATAACCTAGTTGAAAGATTGAATGAAGTACTTGAAAAGTTTTCAATTAAAAGCGAGAAAAGAAAATTCAGCGCTCATCTTACGATAAAGAGATTGAAAGGAAACGAAGAAAAGGATTTTGTCGATTGCTTTGAAAGATATAAAGTACCGGAAGTGAAATTTAAAGCCGGAGAAGCTGTATTGATGGAAAGTGATTTGTCACCTTCGGGTTCGAAATATAAAGAGATAAAGAA
>JAJYIL010000002.1 GCA_021790055.1 Bacteroidota bacterium | reverse complement strand
CAGGTTTTTTGTAGTCCGGAAGGCGCAGTCTCTCGGCTTAAAAGGCTATGTTGAAAATTTATATTCCGGTGAAGTGCTGACAGTAGTTGAAGGCGACAAAGGATTGATTGAAGAGCTTTTCAAAGAAATTCGCATTGGACCGCCGCATGCGTCTGTTACAAAATGCCTAATTGAGTGGCATCAATATAAAAATGAATTCAGAAATTTTGAGGTTAAATTTTGAGCCAGCAGTTTAGAACCGGGATTGGTTTTGATGTTCATGCCTTTGCTGAAAATAGAAAGCTAATAATCGGCGGAATTGAAATTCCTTTCGAGAAAGGTTTGCAAGGTCATTCCGATGCGGATGTTCTGCTGCACGCAATTTGCGATGCTCTTCTTGGAGCTGCTGCTCTGGGAGATATCGGTCAGCATTTCCCGGACTCTGACCCGCAATTTAAAAATGCCGACAGCAAGATTCTTCTCCAAAAAGTTTACGGGCTTGTTGAGCAAAAAGGCTATGTGCTCGGCAACGTAGATGCCGTGGTTGCAATGCAGAAACCAAAGCTTTCAACATATATTTTTAATATGAGGGTTAAGATTGCGGAAATCTTAAAATCGGATATCGAGCAAATTTCAATTAAAGCAACTACAACGGAAAAGCTTGGATTCATCGGCAGGGAAGAGGGGGTATCAGCCTTTGCAACTGTTTTAATTATCAAGCCCGCCTCGGCGGGTAAAAAATAAATATTATGATTGAACAAGTACTCGAATTTATTTCCTCGCAAAGTCCGTTATGGATTTACATAACTCTCTTCCTTTTTTCTTTTATTGAAAATGTATTTCCACCTACGCCAAGTGATTTGGTAATAATTGTCGGTGGCTCTCTTATAGTAACTCATTCGCTTCATTTTGTTCCGACTTTACTTCTTACAACCGCGGGCAGTGTACTTGGCTTTATGGCTTTGTTTGCGATAGGTTCCCAGCTAGATAAAAAGGTTGTCCGCTCCGGGAAAATAAAATTCATTCCGGTTTCATCTTTAGTTAAAGCAGAAAAATGGTTTACAAGATACGGTTACTTGATTATTCTTGGTAATAGATTTCTGCCGGGCGTAAGGTCTATCATTTCTCTCTTTGCCGGATTAAGTGAATTAGAATTTCCCAGAACAGCCTTATATGCCTCTATCAGTTCACTGGTTTGGAATGCTACAATAATATTTTTAGGAATTGAGTTTGGAAAAAACGTAAGCAAAGTTGACGGGCTGCTTTCAACATACAGCAATATTGTTTTAGTTTTAATTGCAATGATAATTTTGTTTTATCTTTTACGTTTTGTATTCAGAAGAAAGAAAGCAGTTAAGTGAAACTTTTTTTTAGGAGGGTCAATCTTCAGATATCTAAAGAAGAAAAGATAAAAAAAAGAAATGAACAGCTGCTTCTAATCCTCAGTGGAGTTTTAATGGGGATAGCCTTTCCGCCATTTCCTTTTCCATTTACTCTACTGCTTTTCGTCGGATTAATTCCATACTTATATGTAATTGAAAATCGAAAGACTTTAGGTGAAATAAATCGTGCAACTTATCTTACATTTTTTGTCTTTGGCGTAATCACTCTTTATTGGGTTGGAAGCTGGCAGAAAGAAGCCGATACTTTCTTGATGATTGCCGGCGGAACATTGCTGTTCGTTAATCCTTTGTTATTCTTAATCCCATCAACTCTTCTTTATTTTGCAAGAAAGATCTTTCCGGCGCGGCAAGTGATTTTCCTTTTCCCGTTTTTCTGGGCTTGCTACGAATACCTTTACATGCTGACGGACTTAAGTTTCCCGTGGCTTACACTTGGTAACGGACTTGCAAAGTTCACTGTGTTTATTCAGGCAGCAGATATTATCGGTTCCGTCGGATTGTCGATTGTCGTCATTTATATGAATATATTTCTTTTTAAAACGATAATTAACTTCAAGAATACAAAGAGAAAATTTATTTTGAACCTTGCCTCTGCAGTATTAATCTTTCTTATTTCCATTTCATATGGATGGTTCAGGCTATCTTCATTCAAGATTTCAAATGCAAAGGTTAAAGTAGGACTTATTCAGCCAAATTTAGACCCTTGGGACAAGTGGGATGTAAGTAATCTTGATAACCTTACAAACTTATATTTGAAACTTTCCCAGGAAGCCGTGAACAAAGGCGCAAAGCTGATAATTTGGCCCGAGACTGCACTACCGGTTTTTCTGATGGATGGTTCTTACGGTCATACGCTCAATTTAATCTACAGTTTTCTTCAAAAGAATCATGTTTATCTCTTAACCGGGATGCCGGATGTAAAATACTATTTTAAAGGAGATAAAATTCCATCGGATGCAATTGAAGGAAGAGGCGGGAATTTTTATTATACAATGTACAATGGCATCCTGCTGTTTGCACCAAATTCATATAACGTTCAGCATTATGGAAAGATGAAGCTTGTGCCTTTTGGAGAGAGAGTTCCTTTTGTAGATACATTCCCGTTTCTTGGCAAACTTATAAAATGGGGAGTTGGGATTTCAGGATGGAATGTTGGAAAAGATACAACTAACTTTTCTTTACCGGCTGCAATTACAGATTCGGCAAGTCAAAAAATATTTGCAAGCGATTCGATTCATGTTGACGGACTTGTTTGTTACGAATCAATCTTTCCTTACTTTGTAACAAACTTTGTTCAGCGCGGAGCTGAAATATTGGCGGTAGTTACGAACGATAGCTGGTATGGTAAATCAAGCGGACCATATCAACACGAGGATATTTCAATCCTCCGCGCAGTTGAAAATAGACGAACGGTTGTAAGAGCGGCAAACGGCGGTGTAAGCTGCATCATCAATCCGCTTGGAGAAATAAAAACTCAATCGCATCTCTTCACTAAAGCTTTTATCGTAGGCGATGTTCATCTCGAAAACGTGGAGACTTTCTTTACAAAATATCCGCTTATAATTCCGGTAATCTCCTCCGGAATTTCACTTTGGGTGTTAGGATTCTTTTTTCTTCTAAAATTGAAAAAGAAGTTGTTTTGAAATTTGATTGGACAAAGATTAAATTTAATTTAACATTTTAGTCGTAATCTGATTTGTATAAATTAAGTATTGAAATTAAACTTAGTATGAATAAACCATGACTAAATTATTAGAAAAAGCCTTTAGAAAAGCTGAAAAAATTCCTGAAGACGAGCAAGGCACTTTTGCTAAATGGCTGCTTGCTGAACTTGAGTCTGAAAAAAAAATGAGATAAATTGTTTGCTGATTCCGAGGACATACTCGAAAAACTTGCCGACGAAGTAATTAAAAAAAATAAATAAATAAAATAAAATGACAACAAAACCAATCTACCTACGCAGCGACACAGTAACCAGACCATCACAAGAAATGCGTAGAGCCATGTACGAAGCCGAAGTCGGCGACGATGTATTCCAGGAAGACCCGTCAGTAAACCAGCTTCAGGAATATGCGACTGAGCTTCTTGGAAAGGAAGCAGCACTTTTTGTTTCAAGCGGAGTAATGGGAAATCAAATTTGCTTAAGAGTTCTCACTTCTCCGGGCGATGAAGTAGTTTGCGAAAGAGATGCTCACATTTTTCAATATGAATCCGGCTCCCCTGCGGTACTGAGCGGAGTTCAGCTTATGCCGGTTGAAGGCAAAGCCGGCGTGATTACACCGGAACAGATTGAGCCTTGCATCAGACCAATTGAAGCCTACTATATGCCGCGAACAAAAGTAATTGAAATAGAAAATACACACAACCGCGCCGGCGGTACAATTCATCCGATAGAAAATATTCTCCGTGTTAAGGAGCTTGCTAAAAAATATGACTTGAAGCTTCATCTTGACGGAGCAAGAATATGGAATGCATCAGTCGCTTCGAAGATTCCTGTTAAAGAATATGCTTCCCACTTCGATTCCATTTCATGCTGCTTATCAAAAGGGCTTGGTGCGCCGGTCGGCTCTATTATCGGCGGAACGAAAGAATTTATTAAAGAAGCTTTTAGGGTGCGTAAATCATGGGGCGGCGGCATGCGGCAGATTGGAATAATTGCAGCGGCAGGTTTGTATGCTTTAAAAAATAATATAGAACGCTTAGAGGAAGACCATCAAAAGGCAAGGATGCTGGCAGAGACAATTGCTGAAATTTCTTCTTGCGAAATTGATTTAATTTCAGTTCAAACAAACATTGTCATCTTCAAATCAAATGCTCTTAACGTACTTGATTCAATTGAAAGATGTAGCGAAGCAGGTTTGCTTATCTCGGAAGGCAAGCCGGGATACTTACGGATGATTACTCACCTGGATGTAAGCTTTGATGAAATTGAAAAGTCTAAAAAGATTCTTAATAATATATTCAACAAGAAATAATTTTTAAAATGAAAAG
Organism: Bacteroidota bacterium; assembly: GCA_021790055.1. Classification (GTDB taxonomy): domain Bacteria; phylum Bacteroidota; class Ignavibacteria; order Ignavibacteriales; family Ignavibacteriaceae; genus FEN-1297. The sequence goes on along the minus strand of JAJYIL010000002.1, from coordinate 20,615 downwards.
CGATTTAAATCTATTCAAGCATAAGGTTAAAGTTGAAGTAAGATTTTCAGACCTTGATGCGATGCGGCACGTTAACAATGCAAGATACTTAACTTACATTGAGGAAGCCCGTATAGCATACTTTAATGAGATATTCAAAAGAGAAAGAAGCAGTTTGGATTACAGCGCGATTGTTGCAAGAATTGAAATAGATTATTTGCAGCCGATAAACCTCGGCGACAAAGTTGAAATATATACCCGTGTATCTAAATTCGGCAATAAAAGCTCTGATATGGAAAATTTGATTATGATTGAAAGAGGAGGTAAACAATTTGCCGCTGCTACCGCGGTTACAAAATTAGTTGCATACGATTATGAAAAGCTTCAGTCGATTCAAATTCCGGAAGATGTTAAGCGTAAAATTGAGGAGTTCGAAAAATAATCTGGCAACTGTCTACTTTGTCATCTTTTCTTTTAATTCACTGAGTGCTTCCTCCAGCTTTCTTTCATGTTCAATTTTCGTTGCATAAGAAGGAGGAGCGGCTCTTTCCCTGCAATCTGTAATTGTACATCTCTCGCATGTGTCGTTAACTATTTTATTCTGGATTTTAAAGTCAGACAAGAATTTTATTTTCTTCAACAGCGTATCATCTATTTGAAAGCCGATAGTTAAGCTGGACAAGTAATTTTTGAAAAGCGTTCCTCTTTGAGCAACAGAAATTGAAAGGTATTCATCTCCGGAACCAAAAAACTTTGAATGAAGAACACCTGCAATGCGTTCATTGAAGTTTTTGTTTTTCTTAATAACCGCGGTCATTCTGTTTAAAATCTCAAACGAAATCCATCTTCTGCAATAATGCTCACCGGGCTGCAGCTCGTTGAAGTTTCTTTGTGTATTTAATCTTAATTCATTAGAAAGGCTGAAAGTGCCAGTGCTCATATCGTGGTTAAGCCGGAAGAAGAAGAACCTATTCAATCCGAAATATTTTGGTGCAAGGTTTGCAACCCGTTGAAAGAACATCTCGGTAGTCGAATTGAAGGAACTTATAATAGTTAAAAGCCTGTCTTCATCCCATGCCGGCAGCCGGAAAAGCTTTTCTAAATCTTGAATAAGAAAATCCGAATTGATAAGTAATGCGGTTGAAAAATATGATACTCTAAAATAATTAAGGAGGTGGTCGAAGGTGTTAAGTTTAATGCCGGGGTAGATTAGGCTTCTGTCTTTAATACCTAAGAAATTATACGCTAATTCTTTACCGGCGATAAATGCTTTCTGTGCCTCTGAAAGATTAGCATTTAATAATAGTCTGTTCTGTTTTCCGTTAAGAACAGCTGCGCGCAGCTCACTTAGCCCTGCGTATTCATTAAGCGAAGACTCATTTATTTCATAATTATACTCTTCCTCAAGAATTGATTTAAGCTGCTGAAATTTTATCCGGCGCACCGGTTTTATTTTGATTTTCTTTCTGAATTCTTTTGCTGCCGCTTCGATATCATCAAAATAGTTTTCGTTGAATTCCTTGAAGTTCCTAAGTGCATTACGGCTAAAGATATTCTGACTTAATTCGGATGATTGAGCAGTTTCAATAAACGTAGCAATTAAAGCGCTGAGCTGCATTGATGAATTCGACATTAAGGAGATTAGCTTATTAATATTAATTCCATAGTGGTCAAGCGGAAGCTGGTCAAGGATATTTGACTCCAGAAGCTCTTCAATCGGTGCGAGATTTCTTACAAGCTTTAAGGACACCAGTTTATCAAATGAAGTCCCGAGTGCCTCAGCCAAAGAGGCAATCTTGTCTTCTTTTGGGTATTTCTTGCCGGTCTCAATTTCGTTTAAATATGAGATTGATAATCCGCTCCTTTGTGATAGGTCTGAAAGTAATAAATTCTTTTCCTGTCTAAATTGCTTAAGCTTTAAGCCGAATATCAGCCTGATATATTTCTTTTTTATCATAGATTCCCGGAAACATAAATAACGTGTGCTAAATATATCAAATAAAAAATCAAAATGGTAAAATTTCATTATTAGCGAAATTTCGCTTGTGTTTTAAATATCAGATTTTTATATTGGATCAAGGTTATCATAAAATAAATAAGTCGTTCCAGGCGAATCAAGTTTTAGGGATATTGGTGGTAATTGTAAAAAGACTAATAGATATTCTACCGTATCAAATAGAAAATTATCCCCGGATAGATTCTATTTGCGATAAAAAAAACGGCAAGTGGCAGAAGCACAGCTCTGTGAAGATTAAAGAAATAGCCGACGACTTTAGTCTTGGCTTGTTGAGCATGGGATTTAAAGCGAGCGACAAATTTGCAATCATTTCAAACAATCGCTCCGAATGGAATTTTGTTGACCTTGGAATTCTGCAGATAGGCGGTGTAGATGTTCCGGTATACCCAACGATGAGCGAGGATGAGTATGTTTATATCTTCAATGATGCACAGGTAAAATTGGTTTTCGTATCCGATAAAGATTTATATAAGAAAGTTGAAAAGGTGGTTCCTAAGACAAAATCTGTTCAGGATATTTATACTTTTGATGAGGTTGACGGGGCGAAGAATTGGAAGGATATTTTATCATGTAAAGATATGTCATTCAAAGATGAACTGGTTGCAATTCAAGAATCAATAATGCCGGATGACCTTGCCACAATTATTTATACTTCGGGAACTACCGGAATTCCAAAAGGTGTAATGCTTTCTCATAAAAACATAATCAGCAATATTCAGTCTTTAGTTCAGATTATGCCTATTAACTTTGAGCATCGAATGATAAGCTTCCTTCCTATCTGTCACATATTTGAAAGAACAGCAATCTATTTCTATTTACAGATTGGCGGAGCGATTTATTTTGCCGAAAGCCTCGAGAAAGTAGTAGAGAATTTTCAGGAAGTAAAACCAAATTATTTTACAACTGTTCCAAGGCTTCTAGAAAAGATTTATGAAAGAATAATGGAAAAGGGAAGAAGCTTGACCGGTCTGAAGAAATCTATTTTTGGCTGGGCAGTTAATTTGGCAAATCATTATGACCCGGAAGGGAAAAACAATTGGTTTTATAATCTAAGGCTTATTGTTGCAAGAAAATTAGTCTTCAGCAAATGGATTGAAGCACTTGGCGGGGAGGTAAAAGGGATTATTTGCGGTGCAGCAGTCCTTCAGCCAAGACTTGCAAGAATTTTTACCGCAGCCGGAATTCACATTTGTGAAGGATACGGGCTTACGGAAACCTCGCCTGTTCTTTCATGCAATCTCTTTGAAAAAGGATTGTATTGTTTGGGTACTGCCGGCTTATCAATTCCCGGCGTGAAAATTAAAATAGATGTTGACGGTCAGATATTGGTTAAAGGCGAAAACGTTTTTAGCGGATACTATAATCAACCGGAGTTAACTAAAAATGCTTTTGATGATGAAGGCTGGTTTCGGACAGGCGATATAGGCGAGCTTGTTCAGGGGAGATTTCTGAAAATAACCGATAGGAAAAATGAAGTCTTCAAAACATCTGGAGGAAAATTTGTAGCACCGCTTCCAATTGAAAACAAAATGAAAGAATCCTGGTTCATTAAAAATATAATGGTGATTGGAAAAGACAGGAAATTTACCGCTGCATTGATTGTCCCGGACAGTGTTTTCATTTTTAATTGGTGCAAAAGAGCTTTCAGTAAACGGAATGATTCATTCTCCAATTGTTAAAGAAAGAATATGGCAGGATATTCAAAAGTATAATAAAAGATTTTCGCACATCGAGCAAATAAAAAAGTTTGAAATACTTTCTGACGACTGGGCTGTTGAAACAGGGGAATTAACACCGACTTTGAAATTGAAGCGAAAAGTGATTTTAGAAAAGTACAAAGACCTAATCGAAAAAATCTACAATGAAGATTAAAAATAAAAATAAAACAAGAATCAATTATGAAAAGAATTATTAAAGAAGTTGCAGTTCTTGGTTCCGGAGTAATGGGCTCGCGAATTGCTGCTCACTTCGCAAACATCGGATGTAAAGTTTATCTCCTGGATATCGTTCCAAAAGAGTTGACTGAAAAGGGAAAGAAAGAAGGTCTATCTTTAACAGATAAGAAAGTTCGGAACAGAATTGTAAATGACAATTTGAAAAATGTTCTCAGCGCGAAACCTTCACCGGTATATCTTCAATCATTTGCTTTAAGAATTACCACCGGAAATATTGAAGACGATTTGAACATGCTGAAAAATGCTGATTGGATAGTAGAAGCAGTGGTAGAGAACCTTGAAATCAAAAATAATATCTTTGATAACATAGAGAAATTCCGCAAGCCCGGTTCTCTGATTACAACAAACACTTCGGGAATCCCGGTCCATTTAATGATTGAGGGAAGGAGCGAAGACTTTCAAAAGAATTTCTGCGGAGCTCACTTCTTTAATCCGCCAAGGTACCTTCAACTTCTGGAGATTATTCCGACACCAAAGACCAATCAAGAAGTAATCAACTTCCTAATGAATTACGGAAGTTTGTTCCTCGGCAAAACGACAGTTCTCTGCAAGGATACACCAGCGTTTATAGCCAATAGAATCGGGGTCTTCAGCATGATGGCGGTTTTTAAGCTGATGGGCGAACTTAAGCTTTCAATAAAAGAAATTGATACCCTTACCGGACCTTTAACCGGCAAACCAAAGTCCGCAACTTTTAGAACTTGCGATGTGGTTGGAATAGACACGTTGGTAAAAGTGGCAGACAATATTTACAAAGATTGTTCGGATGATGAAATGCGGCAGTTGTTTTCTATTCCGGATTATGTGAAGAAGATGGTTGTCAAAAATTGGCTGGGCGATAAATCCGGTCAAGGATTTTATAAGAAGATAAAAAATGAAAAAGGCGAAACTGAAATTCTTGAACTGGATATAAATTCATTTGAATATAGGTCGAGCGGCAAATCAAAGTTCGCATCGGTTACTGCTGCTAAGCCGATTGAAAATCTACGCGACAGACTAAAAGCACTTCATGCTGCACAGGATAAAGCCGGAGAATTATTACGCCTTCTTTCATTTAACATTTTCAGCTATGCATCTCATCGCATACCGGAAATTGCGGATGAAATTTATAAGATAGATGATGCGATGCGCGCGGGCTTCGGTTGGGAATTAGGTCCGTTTGAAACATGGGATGTACTCGACTTAGAAAAAATTAGTAAGCTTATGGAAGAAGCAAAGCTTCCTCCGGCTAATTGGGTTAAAGAAATGCTTGCGAAAGGATTCAAATCATTTTACCAGGTTGAAGACGGAAAGAAAAAATATTTTGACCGGAATTCTTTTTCGTACAAGGAAATCCCCGGTAAAGATAATTTTATAATTCTCGATAACTATCGAACCTACAAACCGGTCTGGCATAATTCCGGCGCAACACTGCATGATATCGGCGGCGGAGTTCTTAATCTTGAATTTCAGACAAAGATGAATACTATCGGCTCGGAGATTCTTGAAGCAATAAACAAAACAATTGAAATTGCTGAAAAAGATTTTGCCGGACTCGTAATTGCGAACAACGGACAAAACTTTTCTGCCGGCGCAAACCTGGCAATGATGTTTATGCTTGCAACCGAACAGGAGTACGATGAAATTGATTTAGCGGTTCGAACTTTTCAAAACACTTCAATGAGAATTCGCTACTCAAGTATACCGGTTGTGGTTGCGCCTCATAATCTTGTACTTGGCGGCGGATGCGAGTTCTGTTTGCATGCTGACAAGATTCAGGCATCAGCCGAGACCTACATTGGCTTGGTTGAGGTTGGTGTCGGAATAATTCCGGCAGGCGGCGGCACAAAAGAAATGACTTTGCGAGCTTCGGATAGTTACGTTGAAGGCGAAGTTGAATTTCCGGAACTTCAAAAAAGATTTATGAATATCGCAACCGCTAAAGTTGCCACGTCAGCTTACGAAGCTTTCGATATGGACATTTTCAGAAGCGGAAAAGATGAAATAACAATTAATCCAAATAAAGTAATTACGGACGCGAAGCAGTCGGTTCTCGCAATGGCAGAGAAAGGTTATTCCCAGCCGGTACAGAGAGATAATATAAAAGCACTCGGTAGAGAAGCGCTTGCAACGCTTCTGGTTGGCGCTTATTCTTTTCGAATGGGAAATTATATCTCCGACCATGATAGGAAGATTGTTGAAAAGCTGGCTTACGTTATGAGCGGCGGCGATTTGACCCAGGGTACTTTGGTTTCGGAAAAATATTTACTTGATTTAGAAAGAGAAGCGTTTCTAAGTCTGATTGGAGAGAAGAAAACATTGGAAAGAATTCAAAGCATTTTAACGACTGGTAAGCCGTTACGCAACTAATCCCAAAAATAATTTTCAAAAAAATATATTGAATTTAAAAATCAAACAAAAGTAAAATTATGAGAGAAGCATATATTGTTGCCGGATTCAGGTCGGCTGTCGGTAAAGCAAAGAAAGGCGGTTTCAGATTTTTCAGGCCGGATGATCTTGCTGCTGAAGTTATCAAGCATTTGTTGAAGTCGGTTCCTCAATTGGATCCTCATCGTGTGGATGATTTGATTGTTGGGAATGCAGTGCCGGAAGCGGAACAGGGATTACAGGTTGGAAGAATGATTGCACTACAATGTCTGCCGATTGAAGTCCCCGGCGAAACGATAAATAGGTACTGCGCATCAGGAGTCGATACTATTGCTACCGCAGTAGCGCGCATTCGCTCCGGGATGATGGATTGTATAATTGCCGGCGGAACGGAATCAATGTCGATGGTTCCCATTACCGGCTGGAAGCTTTCGCCAAATTATAAGTTTGCAGTTGAACATCCCGAGTATTACCTCGGTATGGGTTTAACTGCAGAAGAGATTGCTAAAGATTACAAAATCTCCCGCGGGGCTCAGGATGAATTTTCGTACGGCTCTCACATGAAAGCTGTAAACGCAATTAAAAATGGTTTCTTTAAAGATGAAATTGTTCCAATTGAAGTTGAAGAAGTTTATCTCGATAACGGAAAGAAAAAATCTAAAAAGTTTGTCGTCGATACTGATGAAGGTCCGAGACCGGATACTACTTTGGAGGCTCTGGCAAAATTGAAACCGGTGTTTGCCGCAAACGGAACAGTCACTGCTGGAAATTCTTCCCAAACTTCAGATGGCGCAGCGTTTGTAATTGTCATGTCGGAAGAAATGGTGAAGGAATTAAATCTGAAACCGGTTGCTCGATTAGTCTCGTATGCGCTTGCCGGAGTTGACCCGCGGGTTATGGGAATTGGTCCGGTTGAAGCTGTTCCAAAAGCTTTGAAGAAAGCGGGAATGAAATTAAACGACATAGATTTGATAGAGTTGAATGAGGCGTTTGCGGCGCAGTCTCTGGCGGTTATTCGAGAACTTGAAATGAATCAGGAAATAACAAATGTAAACGGCGGCGCTGTAGCTCTGGGTCATCCGCTTGGGTGCACCGGTGCAAAGCTTACGGTTCAAATCTTAAATGAATTAAGACGAAGACAAAAGAAATATGGTCTTGTTACTGCATGTGTTGGCGGCGGTCAGGGCGTAGCGGCAATATATGAATTGCTGAATTAAATAATTGAAATTAAAAAATGAAAAGGTGACAGTATGTCTGCAGAAACAAAAAATTTAAGTTCGTTGAAAGGCGGAGAATTTTTAATTAAAGATTCTGAACCTCAATCGATTTTTATTCCGGAAGATATTACCGAAGAACAAAAGCTGATGGCGGATTCTGCCAGAGAATTTGTCGAGAAGGAAATATTACCAAAGGTAAATGCAATCGACCATCAAGAGCCGGGCTTAGTTGTCAGCCTTCTTGAAAAAGCCGGAGAGCTTGGACTACTCGGAACTTCAGTACCGGAACAGTACGGCGGACTTGGAGAAGACTTCAATACAAACACTTTTCTTTCAATGGAGATGGGTGCTAGTTATTCTTTTGGTGTTTCATTTGCTGCACATACTGGTATCGGCACTCTTCCAATTCTTTACTACGGCACAGAAGAACAAAAAGCAAAATATCTTCCTAAGCTCGCTTCCGGAAAAATTAAAGCGGCTTACTGTTTAACCGAGCCTACTTCTGGCTCCGACGCTCTTTCCGCAAAGACAACGGCAAAGTTATCCGGCGATGGTAAATATTATATTCTTAACGGACAGAAAATGTGGATTACCAACGGCGGTTTTGCAGATATACTTATTACCTTTGCTCAAGTTGACGGAGATAAGTTTACGTGCTTTATAATCGACACCAAGTCCGAAGGCTTTACGCGCGGCAAAGAAGAAGATAAAATGGGAATTAAAGGCTCTTCAACCCGTGCGCTGTTTTTGGATAATGTGCAAGTTCCGAAAGAAAATATTCTCGGAGAAATCGGGAAAGGACATTATATTGCTTTCAATATTTTGAATATCGGAAGATTCAAATTATGTGCGATGACGACCGGCGGTGCTAAGCGAATAATGTCGACCGCAGTTGAATATGCTAATGGAAGAAAGCAATTCGGTCAGCCGATTTCAAACTTCGGCGCAATAAAATACAAGCTTGCAGAGCAGGCAATAAAAATTTTCGTTGCTGAATCAGCAACTCTTAGAACTAGCGGATTGATAAATGACAAAGTAAAAGAATTAGTAGCCGGAGGTTCATCATACAACCAGGCTTTAATTGCCGCTGCTGAAGAGTATGCAATTGAGTCTGCAATGCTGAAAGTATTTGGCTCCGAAATGCTAAATTATGTAGTGGATGAAACAGTGCAGATATACGGCGGTTACGGCTACTCGGAAGAATATCCGGCAGCAAGGGCATATCGTGATTCAAGAATCAACAGAATATTTGAAGGCACAAACGAAATCAACCGCTTGCTTACGGTAGATATGCTTGTAAAGCGTTCCATGAAAGGTCGGTTGGACTTAATGGGACCTGCAATGATGATTCAAAAAGATTTAATGTCGGTTCCTTCGTTTGGTGAGAAGCCGGAAGGGCTTCTTGCAAAAGAATTGGTAGCAGTTCGAGAGGCTAAAAAAGCAATTCTGATGATTGCCGGTTCGGCTGTTCAAAAATTTATGATGAAGCTTGCTGACGAGCAGGAAATTATAATGAATGTTACGGACATGCTGATTGAGGTTTTTACTTCGGAGTCTGCAATTTTAAGAACGATGAAGCTTGCTTTAGCTAAAAGTGAAGAAGCGGCGCTGCCTTATGCTGAAATGACTCAGGTTTATGTCAGTGATTCTTTGGAAAGAATTAATCTTTACGGCAAGCATGCAATATCAGCATTTGCTGAAGGCGACGAGCTGAAGATGCTCTTGCTCGGTTTGAAGAGATACACTAAGTTTGATCCGGTAAATACAACTAAGCTCAGAAGGAATATTGCCGCGCGGCTTATTGAAGCAGGGAAGTATTGTTTCTAATGAGAGAACCTAAAACCTATGAATTGAAACTAATAGCATTAAAATGTAATTTAGGATTAAGAGAAACTTTTCAGAAATACAGTATTGGAGGAGAAACAGTCTATGACATTACCTCTAGATAAAATGACGGGAGAAGAAAAGCTACAAGTTACGGAAGATCTTTGGATAGACTTGACGAAAAATGAGAGTGAATACCCTTCACCAAACTGGCACAAGGATGTTTTGGAACTGCGGGAAAAAAGAGCAATAGAAGGTAAAGAAGAATATTTGGATTGGGAAGCTGCAAAAAAAAATATTCGTAATCTTTCCAAATGAAAATTCGGATATTATCTTCTGCAATTGAAGATCTTTCCGATGGATTCAAATTTTATGAATCTCAGAGAAAAAATTTAGGCAGCTACTTCCTCGAGTCTTTGTATTCCGACATAGATTCTTTGAAGATGAAAGCAGGCGTTCACCCCAAAGTTTTTGGTTATTATCGATTGCTATCGAAACGCTTTCCGTATGCAATTTATTAAAAAAAATAATCAGAAGAAGTTTTAATTGATGCAATCTTGGATTGCCGCCGCAATCCTGATTGGATAAAAGAAAGGTTACGTTAGAAATTATGTTGAACGAAAAATTTGTTCAGCCTATGCTTACAGAAGGTTCGCTAAAAGGAAAAGTAATTTTGATAACCGGAGGCGGAACAGGGCTTGGCAAATCGATGGGAAAATATTTTGCACAGCTTGGTGCGGACTTAATAATTGCCAGCAGAAAGCTTGATGTTTTGGAAAATACAGCGGATGAAATCGAAAAGGAGACCGGCAGTAAAGTTTTACCGGTTCAATGCGATGTTACGAACTATGATCAAGTAGAAAATTTACTGAAGCAATCCTTTGAGAAATTCGGCAAAGTTAATTCTTTAGTAAATAACGCCGCGGGGAATTTTATAAGTCCGACTGAAAGATTATCTCACCGCGCATTCGACATTATTGTGAATATTGTTTTGAAGGGAACTTATTATTCAACCTTAGCTTTCGGAAAATACTGGATAAAAGAAAGACAGTCGGCTTCTGTATTAAATATAGTTACTACATATGCGTGGACAGGTTCTGCCTATGTTGTGCCATCAGCAGTTGCCAAAGCCGGTGTATTGGCACTTACACGTTCACTTGCAGTTGAGTGGGCTAAATACGGAATTCGCTTTAATGCAATTGCACCGGGACTTTTCCCAACTAAAGGAGCCTGGGAAAGATTACTTCCCGGAAATATTTCTGAAAAATTTAATCCGGTAAAAAAAGTACCGGTGGGAAGAACTGGTGAACATCAGGAACTGGCGAATCTTGCAGCCTATCTTGTTTCTGATTTTTCTTCATTCATAAACGGCGAAGTTGTTACGATTGACGGCGGCGAGTGGCTGAAAGGCGCCGGGCAGTTTAATATGCTGGATTCAATTCCAAACGAACTGTGGGATGAAATTGAGAAGGCAGTGAGGAATGTAAAAGGCAGTTAGTTGCCAGCAAATTAATGGAGAAAAATCTTTTTGAAACCGACCAAGAATAAAAAGCTTTTCAAACATATTTATGATGTTACTGTTAAGTTTAATGAAGTCGACATGCTTCATATTGTGAACAACGCCGTTTATTTTAATTACTTTGAACAAGCAAGAATTAAATATGCGAAAGATTTGGGAATTCTTCCGAAAGAAGGAATTGCGGGTAGTGGTTCCGCATTTTATATGGCAAGGAACGAAATCGATTATTTGAAAGTAGCTCTATTCGAAGATAGGTTGCGGATATACACGAGAGTTCCGTATATTAAGCACAGCAGTTTTGGTTTTGAACATATTATTGAAAATATCTCGACGAAAAAAATAATTGCTGAAGGTGCCGGTGTGCTTGTTCATGTAAATCCGGTAACTAAAAAATCTATTCCGCTTCCGGGAAATTTTGTGAAAGCGGTTTTGAAATTTGAAAAGAGAGTCAAAATAATTCGATAATAATTTGTCGAGGGGACAAAATGAGAAAAATAGTTTTTGACATTGAAACCTGTGCTTTTCCATTTGAATCACTTTCGGAAAGCCAGCGGGAATATCTTCTCCGTTATGCGGAAAAAGAAAAAGATGAAACTTCCAAAGATGAAAAGATAGATGAAGCTATTCGGTTTCTTAGTCTTTACCCGCTTACAGCAAAGGTAATTGCAATCGGCTTGCATGACGTCCAGAAAGAAAAATCATTTGTTTATTTTGAAAATAAATCAGAAGAAGAATGGACTTCTGAGTCAAAGGATATACAATATAAGGGCACAACCGAAGTTGAGATGCTGAAATCATTCTGGAGAATTGCTGAGAAAACTGACCAGCTCATTTCATTTAACGGAAGAAATTTTGATATTCCTTTTGTATTGATGCGCTCGGCATTGAACAAAATTAAGCCCACAAAAAATTTAATGACAAACCGCTACGATACTTCTCACCATATTGATTTACTTGAGCAGTTTACCTTTTACGGCATAACAAAAAAATTCAATCTGGATTTCTACTGCCATGCATTCGGGATTGAATCGCCGAAATCAAAAGGCATATCAGGAATGGAAGTGAAGACACTTTATGAAGCAGATCGCATCAAAGATATAGCCGTCTATTGCGGACAGGATGTCCTAGCAACGGCTAAACTTTACAAAATTTGGGAAGAATATCTGAAATTCTAACTTAGATTTTGCTTAATATTTCCAATTTATCAAGCAACATTCTCATCATTTTGTTATTGCTTGATATCAAGTCTTTTCGAGATAATATTTCTTCCGCGGTCTGAAAATACAATTCCTTCTTCAGTTCATTCTTGCCGGCTTCAAGCATTTCGACTAAAGAATTTTCTGTTACCTCACAATGGAATTGAAGCGCTAAAACATTTTCTTTATACATAAAAGCCTGGTTCTTACAAGCTTCGCTTTCTGCAAGATAAACGGCACCGGCGGGTAAATCAAAAGTATCACCATGCCATTGAAATACTTTCATTCTTACTGGTAAAGAAGAAAAAAGAAAATTCTGTCTTGAATTTTCTGTAAGAGAAACACCCATCCATCCAATCTCTTTAAATTTATTCGGATAAACTTTCGCACCAAGAACAGCGGCTATCAATTGAGAACCGAGACAAATCCCCAAAACGATTTTTCTGTCTTCAATTGAGCGCTTAATAAATTCCTTTTCTAATTTTAACCACGGAAATTTATCTTCTTCATAAACACCCATTGGTCCGCCCATAATAATCAGCCAGTCAAAGTCTTCCAGAAGCGGCAGCATTCCATCTTCATAAAATTTAGTGAAAGTTAGTTGGTGCCCTTTCTCTCCAATCCAATCTAAAATAAAGCCTGGGCTTTCAAAGCTTTCGTGCTGAAGAATATGTATTCTCATAAGTTGATGACCGGTAAATTCCTTGTAAAATTAATCAAAAAAAATTAAAAACAGTGTGCCTTGCAGTTTAAATGAATTTCTCCGCCAAAATTTTAATACTTATATTTGCAGTAGAACTACAGTTTAACCTTTACTATTAGATGGAAACCGATTGATGCAAGAACAGAATGTGAATTTAGAATTAGCTTTAGAGCACGGATTAACCAAAGATGAATTTGAACGGGTAAAAAAAATTTTAGGAAGAGTTCCCACCTTTACAGAACTTGGAATCTTTAGCGTTATGTGGAGTGAGCATTGCAGCTATAAAAATTCCATTGCTCTTCTAAAAACTTTACCACGAAGCGGCGGCAGATTGTTAGTCGGCGCAGGAGAAGAAAACGCCGGACTGGTAGACATCGGCGATGACTTAGCCTTAGCATTTAAAATTGAAAGTCACAATCATCCCTCAGCGGTTGAACCGTATCAAGGAGCAGCAACCGGAGTAGGCGGAATTATGAGAGACATCTTTACAATGGGAGCCAGACCGATTGCCTCTTTAAACTCACTTCGGTTCGGAACCCTTGACGACGCACGGACCAGATTTTTATTCGATGGAGTCGTGCGCGGCATTGGAGATTACGGCAACAGCTTCGGCGTTCCAACCGTTGCAGGCGAAGTTTACTTTGACGAATCTTACCGTGATAATCCTCTTGTTAATGCGATGGCAGTTGGAATTGTAAAGAAAGGACAGCATGCCAGCGCAACAGCAAAAGGTGTCGGCAATCCTGTAATGATTGTCGGTTCTTCAACCGGTAGAGACGGAATTCACGGAGCTACGTTTGCTTCGGAAGAAATCTCTGAAAAATCTGAAGCAAAGCGTCCGTCGGTTCAAGTCGGCGACCCGTTTACAGAAAAGCTTTTACTTGAAGCTTCGCTTGAGATTATTAAAAACGGTTGGTTAATTGGAATTCAGGATATGGGCGCAGCTGGAATTTCATGCTCTACAAGCGAGATGAGCGCAAAAGGAAATTCAGGTATGAAAATAGACCTGAACAAAGTTCCCCTTAGAGAAAAAGGAATGACGGCATACGAAATTATGCTTTCGGAAAGTCAGGAGAGAATGCTTTGCGTAGTTAAAAAAGGTTATGAAGAAGAAGTAAAAAAAGTTTTTGATAAGTGGGATCTGCATTGCGAAATAATCGGCTATGTTACAAACGACGGTTTGCTTGACATCGACTATGAAAACGGAAAGAAAGCAATCATACCGGCATACGAGCTTGTCCTTGGCGGCGGGGCACCGGTTTATATTCGTAAAACTAAAAAACCTTCTTATATAGATGAAGTTAGAAAGTTTGATTTTACTTTCTTACCTCAACCGAAAAATTTATCTGAAACATTTATAAAAGTATTTTCATCGCCGAACATAGTTTCTAAGGGCTGGGTTTACGAGCAGTATGATTCGATGGTGAGAACTAATACGATTGTTGGTCCCGGATGCGATGCTGCGGTTGTTTATATAAAAGGCACTAATAAAGCTCTTGCAATGAAGACGGACTGCAACTCCCGGTATGTTTATTTGAATCCTAAGGAAGGTACTAAAATTGCCGTTGCAGAATCTGCCAGGAATATTGTTTGTTCCGGCGGTGTGCCGCTTGCAATTACAAACTGCTTGAACTTTGGAAATCCATACAAGCCTGAAATGTACTGGCAGTTCAAAGAAGCAATTGAGGGTATGGGCGAAGCATGCAGGTTTTTCGATACCCCGGTTACCGGAGGCAATGTCAGCTTTTATAATGAGTCTCCCAACTATGCCGTTTATCCAACTCCAACTATCGGCATGGTAGGCTTAGTTGAAAAATTAGAAAATGTAACTACTTCATTTTTTAAAAATGAGGGTGACTTAATTTATATTCTCGGTGAAGACTTTGAAGAGCTTGGCGGCAGCGAATACCTAAAAATAATTCACGGAAAAGTTGCCGGAGATTCTCCTAAAATAGATTTGGATGTAGAAAAGAAATTGCATGGTTCCGTGCTATCGCTAATCGAGAAAAAATTAATCAAATCAGCTCACGATGTTTCAGAGGGCGGCATAGTTGCAGCGCTGGCTGAGTGTTGTATTATGAACAGAGAAGTTTTAATTGGAGCTTCAGTAACAATTCCGGTTAAAACACGTGAAGATTTTACTTTCTTCTCGGAAAGCCAGTCGCGCATTATTGTTACTGTTCCGAAGAATAAAAAATCTGATTTTGAAAAAGTGTTGAATTCAGCTAAGCAAGCATATACTTATCTAGGCACAACTGGAGGAAACAAACTTTTAATCAATGAGAAATATAAAGTCGATTTGGAAAACTTATCCGATATTTATTACAATACTATTTCAAGAATAATGAATGCCTAAATCAAAGCCTAAGAAAAAATTTTCTTCTGCTGGTAAAAATAGGAGGATAAATAAACAGCATTCTATTATTAAGTCTGCTGGTCCGCTGCAGCAATATAAACCCTCATACAAAAAGACGAAGATTATTATTAAGCATTATGTCGGCGGCTTAATAAAAAGAATGGAAGAGCACCACGGATTTCTCCTTGCCGGCGGCTTGGCTTTCTCGTTGTTTGTTTGCATTATCCCTTTTTTATTAATCCTCTTTTACATTCTCGGTAATTTTCTTAATTCTCAAAGCGTTCAACAGCAGGTAAATGCCGCAATAAATACGATGATACCTTATGCAAAGTATGCCGACTTTGTGAATGAAATTATTTTTAAGAGAATTGATGAAGTAATCAAATATAAAAACGTTGCCGGTATCATAGGTGCGTTTGGTTTGCTGTTTGCCGCAAGCGGATTGTTCAGCAGTATGAGGACAATCCTAAACCGGGTTTTTGGCATTGAGACTAATGTTCATTTTATTCTGGGAAAACTCCGCGACTTCGCACTTGTGCTTATGGTTATTCTTATTTTCTTTGTAACTACTCTGCTTTCCCCGGTACTTGATTTATTTGTACAAGCTGCTCAGCAAATGCAAAGCCTTAGTTTTTTCCGAAGCACAATCTTCGAGCATTTTCTACTTTCGGTTATTTCACTTATCTTGATTTTCATTGTCTTCCTAATTCTGTATTCAACTGTTCCGGTAAGAAAATTAGGAAAGAATTCTACTTTGATTAGCGCCGTTTGTGCAGCTATCCTCTGGGAGATTGCTAAGCAGGGATTCGGATTTTACATCCACCACTTTACAACTTTTGGTAGAATTTACGGAACCTATGCACTGGTTGTTGTGGTTGCTTTTTGGATTTATTATTCTTCAATCGTCTTCATTGTAGGAGCGGAAATAGGAAGGCTTTACTCAGAAAGAAAATTTTCGAGCGAAGACGTTCTCTAACGTTTGGATGCATGATTAGCATGATTGCATGGTTTTTCTGCAAACGTCCATGCATTCATGCTATTAAATTAAATGAAAAACTCTAATAACTATTTAGTAAGTTGGTCCTACTTAGTCCAGTCCGCATGTGCCGGAGCCGCAGCCGCAAGTGCCGGATGAGCACGATGCATCGCTGCTGTAATCGCTGCTTGAAAAAGATGAACCGCCATCAGCAAAAGACGCACTGAATGTTGAGAGCAGCTTTTTGTTTTTCTTTGAACTGCACTTCGGGCAAATTACTTCTTCGTTAGCGGCGCTTGATTTATGAAGCACTTCAAATTTATTGCTGCATTCGCTGCAGCGGTATTCGAATATCGGCATTATTGACTCCTTTAGTTTTTAACTGTGATTTCCGGTTTTAAAATTATCTCTGATTTCATCGAGCGGGAAATTAAACAAGCCTTTTCGGACTTCTCAATTATCCTCAGCGCTCTTTCTTTATCGTGCTCATTAGATACAAGAATTTTCGGCGAGAGTTCTATCTGAGTTATAAAGAACTTACCATCAACTCTTTCAACTTTTCCTTTTCCTCCGGAAGAATAAGAGATGAAATTCAATTTAGAATTTTCGGCAATCGCAAGGAAGGTTGTCATTAAACAGATATTTGCCGAAGCGACAAACAAATGTTCCGGCGACCAGATATTAGGAACGCCTCCGGAAAACTCCGGGGGAGTAGCAATTGTAATATCTTCCATTCCTTCAGAAGAAAGTTTTCCAGTTTTCCCTTCTTTCCAATTGACTTCAGTACTGAAATAAAATATTTCTTCCATAAACCATCCAAATTTAATTTAATTCGATGTTTAAGTCTTCAAAACGATTCTAAAATTAAACGAAATTTTTCATTTTAAAAATAATTATTTATGTACTTGACAAATATAAAAAATGTAGCTATCTTTAATCAGATAAAATAATCTGTTTAAGAAAATGACGGTCATATTTTCAAAAAAGTGCGAATACGGTTTGCAAGCGGTGTTATTCCTTTCTGCAAAAGGTACAGGTGAAGTCGTTTCTGCAGATGAGATTGCAAAAAGGCTAAACATTCCGAAGGAGTTTGTTTCGAAGATATTGCAGAGCTTGACGGAAAGCGGTCTTGTAAGTTCTAGGAAAGGAAAAGCAGGCGGATTCTCTTTAGCAAAGCACCCGGCACTTATACGTCTTATTGATGTTGTTGCAGCGATTGACGGACTGGCAATTTTCAATTCGTGCGTACTCGGCTTTCCGAATTGTTCACCGGATCATCCTTGCCCGCTGCATGAAAAGTGGGGACAGCTTAGATCTAGCGCCTATAGTATGCTTACGGAACAGACACTTGATCAGCTTAAGGAAAAAACTTTAAATAAAATTGCACATTTAGAAGCCTAAAAATTTTTACATGTAAATCAGATAAAATAATCCGAAATGAATTCGAAGAAAAAAATAATAAGGAACCTTGAGAAGCCGGTTCAGAAGTATCGCTTTCTGATTCAGTCTTGCTTTGCTGCTTTGTGCATCTGGATTGGATACGATTTTTACCGCTTTGCTCATTTTTTGGAATCAAATGGAACTGCAGATTATTTTAGAAGACCGCCGGGCGTTGACGGCTTCCTTCCAATCAGTTCGCTGATGAGCACATACTATTTTATTTCAACCGGAATAATACATCCGGCGCATCCGGCAGGGATGTTCATTTTTTTGGCTATTGTTTTTGTATCGATTGTATTTGCAAAATCTTTTTGTTCGTGGCTTTGCCCGGTTGGTTTTATTTCGGAGTTAGTCGGCGATTTCGGCGAAAAGATTTTCAAAAGAAAATTGAAACTGCCTAAGTGGATTGACATTCCGTTAAGAAGTTTAAAATATCTTCTCCTCGGATTTTTCGTTTATGCAATTTTTGTCCTGATGAACCTGGTTGCGGTTAAAGCATTCCTCGACAGTCCTTACAATCAGGTTGCCGACTTAAAGATGTATTATTTCTTCGTCGACATTTCAAAGACAGCATTGATTGTCATCGGCTCTTTATTTGTACTTTCAATTCTTATAAGAAATTTCTGGTGCAGATTCCTTTGCCCGTACGGCGCTCTGCTTGGTGTATTTTCTTTCCTAAGTCCGAACAAGATTAAGCGCAATCCGGTTAGCTGCATAGACTGCGGCTTGTGTGCAAAAGCCTGCCCTTCATCAATTAAAGTTGACAAAGTCATAACCGTCCTTTCCGATGAATGCAGCACCTGTTTAAGCTGCATAGAGGCTTGTCCGGTAGAAGACACGCTTGATTTAAAATCCGTTTTCACAAAGAAAAAAGTATCAAAAAAATTTGTCGCAATCGGAGTCGTTTCAATATTTATGGCAGTTACAGGCTTCGCAATGATTACCGGTCACTGGCAGAACAACATTACCAAAGATGAATATCTTGTTCATTATAAGCTGATGGATACGTACGGGCATCCGACCGGTACTACGGCAGTTAAGGAGTTTGATCAAAAAGCAGCAGCAAAAGAATTACAAAATGAAAAGAGCATCGATAAAAGAGATGCAAATGCGGAACAAGATATCAATAAATCGATCCGCCATAAGCGGAATAATTGAGCGAAGGAGGAATAATGAATATTTTAAAAAATAGAAAAACGATTATCGGAATATCAACTGCAGCAGTTTTAGTTATTGCCGCAGTTGCAATTGTTTTCGATTTCGAAGGTGCCGACTCGAACAAGATTGAGGGAACAGATTATGCGCAGCTTACTTATGCACCCGATGTTCCTCAGCCAATTACGAGAGACTATCCGGCAAAAGTAATCGTAAAGCTTGAAGCTATTCAAGTAACAGGAAGATTAGCGGACGGAGTTCAATATAACTTCTGGACGTTCGGCGGAAAAGTTCCTGGCGAATTTATCCGGGTACGCCAGGGAGATGAAGTTGAATTCCATCTAGAGAACAGTCCGCTTTGCAATGTTCCGCACAGCATCGACTTGCATGCAGTAAGCGGACCGGGCGGCGGAGCTGTTGCTTCTCAAACAGTTCCGGGTCATTCATCAGTTTTCACATTCAAAGCTGAACACGCCGGACTTTATATTTATCACTGTGCTACTCAGCCGGTGCCTCTTCACATTGCAAACGGTATGTATGGACTGATCTATGTTCAGCCTAAGAAAGATTTGCCAAAAGTTAATCATGAATATTACATCATGCAGAGTGAGTTTTATACTGCCGGAAATTATGGTGATCCGGGTTTGCAGGCTTTCTCTCTGGATAAAGCCCTTGCCGAAGATCCGACCTATGTCGTTTTCAACGGATCTGTCGGAGCCTTGACCGGTGATAATGCAGTTCATGCAAAGGTTGGACAAACAGTAAGACTCTTTGTAGGCAACATCGGACCGAATCTAACTTCATCATTCCACATCATCGGTGTCATATTCAACAAGGTTTATTTATTCGGTGGAACAAAAGTAACTCAAAGAAATGTTCAAACAGTAAGTATTCCTGCTGGCGGTGCGGCTGTTGTAGAATTCAAGGTTGATGTGCCCGGGACTTATACAATTCTCGATCACTCAATCTTCAGAGCATTTAATAAAGGTGCCGTGGGTTCCCTTGTAGTTACCGGTGAGCCTAACCAAGATATTTTCTCAGGCAAACAGCAGGATAATCTGTTCTACGGTTCTGATCTTGATAAAGAAATTCAAGCAAGCAGTAATCAAAGTATTTCTGATAATTCAACAACCGGAAACAATATTCAAAATATTGTAGCTGATGGGAAAAAAGTTTTTTCAACAACTTGCTTTGCATGTCATCAACCGGACGCTAAAGGAATACCGGGAGTCTTTCCCCCGCTTGCAGGTTCCGATTTCTTGAATGCTAATGAAGAACGCGCAATTGGGATAGTGCTTTATGGAAAGACCGGACCGGTTACGGTTAATGGACGGCATTTTAATAATACAATGCCGCCGCAGCCTTTAAATGATAACCAGATTGCTGCAGTGTTAACGTACGTTTATCATTCTTTCGGAAATTCCAGTAAGACTGTAACAAAAGATGAAGTAGCAAAAATACGCGCTGAAAAGCAAGTAAGTTTAAAATGATATTTAGAGCACTAAATATTACCCTATTGATAATAGCACTAAGTGCCGGATTATTAGCCAAATCAAAATCCGCATCAAAATCCCTTCCAAAAATGATTCTAATACCCGGCGGCTATTATCTTCCTTTGTTCAAAGATTACGGCGGAGCGGGGAGGGAATTTGTAAATTCTTTTTATATGGATTCACACCCAGTGACTAATGAAGAATACTTAGAATTTGTGAAAGTAAATTCACAATGGCGGAAATCAAATGTGAAAAGAATTTTTGCTGATGCAAATTATTTAAGAATGTGGAAAGATGACTTACATTTAGGCAAATATGTTAAAGCAAACGACCCGGTGAAAGATGTATCATGGTTTGCAGCAAACGCTTACTGCAGGTGGGCTGGTAAGCGTTTGCCGACCGTGGCAGAATGGGAATA